>JBDTVD010000069.1:0-13192 GCA_040007375.1 Bacteroidota bacterium
GGAGAAACAGAAATAATATTACTGTCGCCGGAAGCAATGTATGTATACCAGATTTCATTTCCTCCGGGAGGTAAAGGTGGTGTGGCATTCTGATCACAGATATTCGTAAAAGCATCCGGTGTTGCATTCAGATTATCAGTCGAAAAACAGGTATCCCCATTGGCCGGAATCAGAATAAAAGAAGCGTTTATACAATCATCATTGGCAACCTGGGCTTCCAGAATGGTAGTTTTAAACAGGAAAAAACTGATTATCAATATCCATCTTAAAACCATATCATCCAACTGCTGCAATGTCTATATTTGTTACCGAACAAAACTATTAACAAATCATCTATGCAGACTATACAAGAATATGTTTCTGTTAACAAAGACCGTTTTTTAAACGAATTAATGGATTTATTGAGAATCCCTTCTGTTAGCGCCGATTCAAAATATAAACCGGATGTTGCAAAAGCAGCGGAGTTTATTAAAAAAAGCCTGGAAGCAGCCGGTGCTGATAAAGTGGAGATATGCCCGACGGCCGGTCATCCGATTGTGTATGGCGAAAAAATTATTGATGCAGCACTGCCAACCGTAATTGTTTATGGCCATTATGATGTGCAGCCTGCTGATCCGTTGAATTTATGGACCACACCACCTTTCGAACCACAGATTCGTGATGAGAAAATTTATGCGCGTGGATCATGCGATGATAAAGGACAGGTGTTTATGCACATCAAAGCTTTTGAGCTGATGATGAAAACAAATTCACTTCCATGTAATGTGCGTTTCATGATTGAAGGAGAAGAAGAAGTAGGTTCATCCAATTTAGGAACGTGGATAAAAGAAAATAAAAACCGTTTGAAAGGTGATGTTATTTTGATTTCTGATACATCAATTATTGCTAATGATACTCCGAGTATTGATGTTGGTTTGCGTGGTTTGAGTTATGTGGAAGTAGAAGTTACAGGTCCGAACCGTGATTTACATTCCGGCGTTTATGGTGGTGCTGTTGCAAATCCGATTTCTATTTTATGTGAGATGATTGCATCTATGAAGGATAAAAATAATCACATCACTATTCCTGGTTTTTATGATGATGTTACCGAACTCACAAAAGAAGAACGTGCTGAATTAAATAAAGCACCATTCAGTTTAGAAGAGTATAAAAAAGATTTAGAAATTGAAGATGTAATTGGTGAAGCAGGATTTACCACTCTTGAAAGAACTGGTATCCGTCCTACTTTTGAGTTGAATGGAATCTGGGGAGGTTATACAGGTGAAGGAGCAAAAACAGTTCTTCCATCAAAAGCATTTGCTAAAATCAGTATGCGTTTAGTACCTAATCAAACCAATGCAAAAATTACAGAATTATTTACAAAACATTTTCAAAGCATTGCTCCAAAAGGCGTGAAGATAAAAGTTACACCACATCATGGTGGAGAACCTGTGGTAACACCAACTGATTCTGTTGCATTTAAAGCTGCAGCAAAAGCAATGGAAACTACATTCGGAAAAAAACCAATTCCTACAAGAGGTGGTGGAAGTATTCCAATCGTTGCATTGTTTGAAAAAGAACTGGGATTAAAATCGGTGTTAATGGGATTTGGATTGGATAGTGATTTAATTCACTCACCAAATGAACACTATGGTATTTTTAATTTCATAAAAGGTATTGAAACTATTCCGTTGTTTTTTAAAAATTATGCGGAAATGAGTAAGTAATTTGAAAATTTGAAGATTTGAAGATTTGAAGATGACATAAATCCAGAATTTTTATGATTAAAAAAAGCAGAACAAATGTTCTGCTTTTTTTATTTAAAACCGAAATGAGTAAAAAGTATTTATAATAAGATGGAATTAAATACTTGATACTTGTGTCTTGATACTTGATACTAAATTCAACCGCTACTCTACAACAAATGTTCTACGCTCTACACCTTTTCCGTCAGATGTTTTCATGATATATATACCTGGACTTAAATTTCCAACAGGAATAGTTACCGTTCCTCCACTACCCAATCCGATCAGAATGGGTTGTCCTTCTACATTGTATATATAAAAACTAAAATCTTTAGTGTTTCGCATAACAGTCAGATGGTCTTTTGCAGGATTAGGAAACAACTGCATAGCATCATCCCCTTTTGCTTTTTCATCAACAGCAGTAACAGGATTTATCTCTACATCATCTATAAGAAAGCGTGTTCCGAAATTTGCAGGTGCTCCGTAAATACTATTACTGAAGTTAATAAATGCAGTTGCAGGAAATCCAACGCTTATATAATTAATGGGTGCACTTGCATAGGTATAAGTGCTAGTTACTCCTGATATAACAATATGCACATCACCCAGCAAATTTCCATTGATATCATACACTGCCAGTGTTGCCATAGCCGTATCACTTCCCACAGGAAAATATTTATAATAAAACCCCAGATGATCAGGTGCAGTTTGCAAAGGAACGTTCTCAAACATGCTCCATGCAGAAAATACACTGTCAGTATCAGCACTTATTGCACCAACAACAACATCACCTGTTGTAAAATTCATAGCATTGTGTAATTCAATTGCTGTTTGGCCGGAATGTGCATCAGAAGTTGGTGTATAAAATGAATAACCATCTAAAACAATAGAATCAGTTCCATTAAATAAATACACATTGCCCCAGTTGCTGACAGAAAAATCCTGGTTGAAATATTCAAATCCAGGATTAGGTACCTGTGCCTTCAACATCGTGCAGGAAAACAACAGGCTTATATATAGTAGATTTTTTTTCATATTTTGATTTTTATTTTTTCTCTGGATAATAATTAGTTTTTGCTTTTAATAAACTTCTGCGAATTTATAACTCCATTTGATGTTTTAAGCTGAAGCAGGTAAAATCCTTCTTTGAAATCTTTTACATCAACAGTAAAATCACGATTGTTAAAATCAGCTATTTTTTCACTGTAAATTATTTTACCGGTAACATCATTAATAACTACTTGTGCATCATCTCCTGATTTTCCATCGTAAGTGAAACTGATCTTATCCACTGCAGGATTTGGAAATAACTGCAACGAATTTGCATCTGCCATTTCATTCACTCCTAAAACAAGTGGTCCGCTCCACCGGTAAATTCCACTTTGAAAATTGCTGATATATCCACCGGTAAATCCATTCGTAGGACTTGTAAAAACACAAGCAGTATGTTGCTCCGTAGAATCCATCATCTGCCAGTTCACTCCACCATCATAAGTTATTGCAGAAAAAGCTGCGTAAGATGGATCATATTCACTGGTTGCAATAAAAGTATTTGCTGTTCCCGGAATATAAGCCACATCATATTTCGCAGTGCTGTTTACTACTGTAGATGAAACAAAATTAAATGTCATCGGTTGCCAGGTATTTCCTCCATCTGTTGTAAACACACTGTAATCTGCATAACCTCCCGGACCACCACTACCACCTGAAATATATTGTGCTGCAACGGCCATTCCATATAAACTATCACGAAACGCAATTCCCTTAACTGCCGATGGATATATATTACCCGGAAGCAGATTCCATGTCAGACCTTTGTCTGTACTCTTATAAAAATAACCATAGGTATCACCCAGCCAGATGTTATTTCCTACCACTTCATAACTGTTCAACAAAAAAATAGTAGAACCGCTTCCTATTGTTGCAGATGGAACAGGCAACGCTCCGTTTGCGATCCAGTTGGTGCCACCGTCATGCGTTATAAAGATGGATGAATCACCAACAGCAACACCATCATTAGCATCAAAAAAATGAATGAAACGAATGGCATCAGTAAAATTCGCTGTGCTTTGAAGTACCCATGCTCCTCCGCTGTTTGTTGTTTTATAAATATAACCCAATGTGTTTGATGCAATGTTTGCAGCCGCAATCCATGCTGTTGTACTGCTGATAGCTGTGATGCATACAGGTGTAACATCAGGTAACAAAGCAATAGGACCAGGTGACCAGTTGTTGCCATTTACTGTACGTACATAATAAGGTACAACACCACCGCACGTACCTGATGCAAATACGGATAAAATTCCCCAGGCAATGTTATCACCCGGAACTGCAATATCAATAACGCAAACATCTGCAGAACTGATTCCGGCACCATGTTTCACCCAACCCTGGGAATACACTTCAGGCATTATCAGCCCGAAAAATAAAATGAATAAGAGTTTCTGTTGTTTCATAATTTGAGGTTTTAAAGTTTTGAGATTAGAAAAATAGATTTCAATTGCTACGTCTCAAAACTAGAACTACGTCCTCCGCCCTGCAAGAAAAGTGCGTATACAAGAGGTAGACAATGGAGTAAATAAATGTGCTCAGCAGGTGAACAACAAAATCCTAAAGACTGATTATGAAGTCGGTAAGATTATCTTCAGTGGAAAGCTGTAGTTTCTTACGCAAACGGTAACGTGCTGTCTTCACACTATCAGGTGAAATATTTAAAATTCCGGCCATCTCTTTAATGGAGAGATTCAGTTTTATAAGAGCACAAATTTTTAAATCATTCGGACTGATATCAGGATATGCAGATTTCAATCGTGTATAAAAATTTTTATTTAAACTTTCGAAATTGGTGTTGAAATCTGTCCAGTCTTTATCCTGGTTCTGGCCTTTACTGATGATGCGGTTCAACGACGGATCAGCAGCCAGTTCTTTATACTGAGATAATTTTTCCTGCAACTCCTGCATCAGTTCATTCTTCTGTAACATCTGCAGCATCATTGCCGAAAGCTGGCCTTCCTTATGCTCCAGGTCATTCTGCATTTGCTGTTCCTTAAGCTTCTTCTGCTCTTCAATAGCATGTACCAATTCCTGCTTAGCCGATAAAAGCTGCTTATCCCTTTTATTTATTCTTCTTAAAAAAATAATTACTGCAGTTGCTATCAGCACAATAAAAGCAAGTGAACTCCATAATATATAATTGGTAAGCCTGTTCACTTCATTCTCTTTTTCAGCAAGCTTCAGCTGACGTTCTTTTTCCGCAACATTAAACTGAACTTCCAGACTTTTCACCATACGTTGCGACTCCCATGTGCCAAGAGAATCCTTCAGGTTGCGAATGGTGTGTTCATATTGATAGGCTCTCTGATAATCACCTTTGTTAAACATTAAAGTAACCAGGTGAGAAAGTGATTCGAGGTAAAAAGATTTATCAGACAATCCGTAAGAAACATCAAGTGCTTTTATATATAATGCTTCTGTTTCATGCACATCCCTTTCAAAATCCAGGGTCCAGTCACCTTTTCCAAGAAGTGATGAAACAAGTGCCTGCCTGTTTCCTGTACTGTCAGCAATACGAGCAGCCCTGTCGAAAAGAATTCTGCTTTCTTCCTTATTGCCTTTACGTCTTTCTATATCAGCAACTTTAAGATAAGTAATGGGAAGATATATATAATCATTTATCAACTCTCTTTCCTGCAATGCAAGACGATGGTAGAATTCAGATGAGTCAGGTTGATTCAAATTGTTGTAAGCCACACCTAAACTGGTATAAATTAATCCAAGTTGGTGACTGGTATCACCTGATGAAGGAAAACCCTTCATAGCTTCACGGCTGAGTGAAATGGCATCCTTATATTTTCCCTGCCTGCTATATATAGTACTGATGAGCTGCAGGCAACGGCTTCTTCCACGAATGGCTTCCAGAGGTTGCTTCTCTTCCAGCTTCTTATAATATTCCATTGAACGGAAAGCATATTCAAGTCCTAACGTATAACTCACACTGTAAGAACAAATCCCTAAGTCAAGAAGTGCTTCTGCAATCAAAGGAGTGTTTTTATCCTTTAAAGCAACTTCATATCCATTCTCAAATAACTGCATGGCAAGCGTATCATTATCAATAACGAGTTGCTTCCATCCATTATCCAATAATGATCTTGATGTTTGTGCTGCGCACTTTCCCGGAAACAAAATACAGATCAAAATTATTCCCGTTAAAAGAGAATTCTGTTTTCTGGAAATGAAATGATAAAGTTGGGTGATGATGAGCATCATAAAATATAGCAGAGTATGCTGCCGTGCAAATTAACAGTTAATCTGAGTACTTAAAAAACATGTTGATGCAGATTAATAAGAAACGTGGTAGACAAATGGTAGACAGAAAGAGGGTTTTGGGGTTAGGGAATAGATTAATTTGATGATTTGAAAATTTGAAGATTTGAAGATGTTGTTTTATTAAGTGTCAACATTCATCTCCCTTTAGGGCTGGGGTAAGTTTGATTAATTTGCATCCTGCGTTATAAAACTACGGATGCCGAAGAAAGATTTGAAAATTTGAAGATTTGAAGATGTTGTTTTATTAAGTGTCAACATTCATCTCCCTTTAGGGCTGGGGTAAGTTTGATTAATTTGCATCCTGCGTTATAAAACTACGGATGCCGAAGAAAGATTTGAAAATTTGAAGATTTGAAGATGTTGTTTTATTAAGTGTCAACATTCATCTCCCTTTAGGGCTGGGGTAAGTTTGATTAACTTGCATCCTGCGTTATAAAACTACGGATGCCCAAGGAAATGAAATTCGACATTCGATATACCTTGCTCATTATTCGATATTCCTTTTTCATGAAGGAGAAGAACGAAATTCGATATTCCTCAGGGGCTGCCGAGATTAAAATTTATTACAGGAGCATTTAATAAGATTGGAAATTTACTCCATGTTGCTACTGAATTTCTGTGATGGAATACCAGGTAATAACTGTTATTGATTATTGCAGAAGGAAAATAATAACTCTCTGTTCCTGTGCCACTAAACACCTGCTTCACATGTGCATATAAATCATAAGGTGCCACAGGTTCATGCAATGCAACATCCACACTATCACTCACCATAGAAGAATCGCCAAGATAAAATCCTTCAATCAGCAAACTGACATTTATCGTTACTCCGGAATTTTGATTTACCATGAATGAATCAGCTGAAAAAACAGTGTTGCATGCAGTTGTTGTAATTTTTAAGATGCTGTTTGCTGCACCCGCAGGAACAACAGTACTTAGAAGAGTATCATTAATCACATTAAAAACAGATGGATCATTTCCAAAATAAACAGCATTAGTCTGGTTGAAACCATAACCTGATATATATACTGTATCACCTGAAGAACCTGCAGGAGGTGTAAAGCTGCCTATTTGTGTTACAGGCATTGCATAGGTAAGATTTATATCATCCAGTCTGTATTGCGCCAATGCACTGTTATTAATAAACTGAATATATAAAACCGGAACAGATGGTAACGGAGTTGTAACAGTTACATAATGCCATACAGCAGTACCTGATCCTGTAGGTAACAATGGAAATGACAGGCTGGTATAATTAATTCCATCAGTACTATATTTTACCGAAAGATCACTACCATTGGATGCAGTGGTGCTTTTGGAAACACCAAATGATAATTGCAGATTCTGATAGGATGATGTATTAATACCTGCTATTAAAAAACTTTTTGTAGCAGCAGATGTCAGAAAAACATTTCCACTTCCTGATGCACTGGTATAGCCAGATGAGCCACCTGTATTTCTGATATCACCTGTTCCTGACATGGTAAAATTATCATTATCGAAACCATTTGATGATTCGTAAGAAGCAATGGTTGCAGTTCCGGAAGGACTACCCATAGTTTCAGTAAATACAGTTCCGTTGATAGATGTTGAACCTGATGACAATACAACATTTAACGCTGAAGAAACAGAAGTACAACCAATAGAATCGGTAACTGTTACTATATAATTTCCTGCTGAAGTAATATCAATTGAACTTGATGTGCTTCCATCAGACCATTGATAAAATGCTCCTGAAGATGCTGCTGCATTTAAAATGTTTCCAGTGCAAAGTACTACGTTGCCTGACGGTGAAGTAGTAGCAGGAGTTACCTGTTGAACCTGCACAATAATATTGTTGGTGTCATTTAGATGATTTACATCTGATGTTGATTGCGTATAACATTTCAATGAATATGCACCACCTGTTGTTAAGTTGAGAAGATTGGTTAATGTAATATTCACGGTGCCACCGGCTGCAATAGTTCCTGAATTAATTACTCCACTGTAAGTTGTTACAATTGCTGAAGGACTGGTAACTTTTACCTGCACAGGTAAATTGTTTGTAGTGAAGTTAACCGACAAAGCACTGTAATTTTTTACAGTTACAATTAATGATTGATTATCTGCAGGACAAAGAACCGTTGCCGGAGAAGTAATGGTTTGCACTCCGAAATCTTCAGCAACAGGTGATGAATAATTAAAGTTTAATGTTGCATAAACCGGAATATGATCAGAAGCAGTGTGCAATGCATTTGCTATAGTCTGACCAACAGCTGTATTTGGAAGATTATTCACAACACTATTAATAGAATCATTGTAATGTCTTCCATCATTACCATAAGTTACCAGTGATCCACTTACATAATCAACACCTCCTGCTGTTGCTAATCCGGATGAATACAAAATCAGGTCGAACCGGTCGTCCATTCCTCCTGTTACACCACCTCCGAATGATCTTATTCGTGGCGACTGTGTATGATGCGCTGCATATGATAAATTGTTCCAGCTTCCTGGTAATGTAAGCGGATCAAAAACATGACCCTGCACTCCCGGAGAAACCTGCTTCAGTTTCAGGTAACACGATTCAGAGGAATTATATATATTAAAATCTCCGCATACAATAAAATTAGAACCGTTCGGTAACAGATCAGTTACTTTACGCAGACTGTCAATTTCAACAAGTCGTTTTGCTTCATCAGTACCTGTATTGCTTGACTTAAGGTGTACAGCATAAATTCTGATTGTATCACCTGACAATAAATGTTTCAATTTAAATTCATTGATATCACGCAAATCAGTTTTTATTCTTGTATTACTGATAAAAGTAAATTTTGAGCTACGGTAAAAAATTGCATTATCTGAATCCGGTCCGTCTATAAAAGTTCCTGCTGCATATCCTGATGAAGCGACATTTAGAACGGAATTCAAAAAAAGATTAACGCCTGTCTGTGTTTGCATCTCCTCAGCCACAAGAATGTCAGGCAGCACTGCAGTAATAATTGTACGGAAAGCCACATTTCGTTCAGTTACATCTACCGTCAAAGGATAATTCAGCAGGTTATAATTCATCACCCTGATGGGATCAATCACTGCAAATGAGCCCTTCAGAGAAAGGAGCAGGAGAATAAAAATATACAGAAGCCGTATATAAAGCTTTTGCCCGTTAAACATCCATTATTTTTTTACCAATTCGACCACTAGAAAAAACGCTGTTGAAGCGGAGGCCAAATGTACCTCTTAATGATGGAATGTGCAACTGGTATATTCCGGAATCAGAAATTAAACTTTATAAAATTTTCTGATTATTGATATGCTATCAGGGTATTGTAAAATCAAAGGTTTTCACCGGCAAATTGAATGTTACAGGATTTTTGCTCCACGTTTCCAGTGTATTTCTATGTCGCACCACAACATAATAACTATTGTTTAATGCAGCTAATGGAAACGTTACTTTAACTGTTCCGTTTGTAGCAACAACTTTCCTGTCGCTATATATAAAAGAATACGGAGACGTTGAAGCAGCGAGTTTCACATCCACAGTATCACCAGCGGTTGGTTGATTAACAGGATCCACAGCAGGGGTCATAGTATTGGATGTTGCATCATAATATCCCTCCAGAAATAATTTCAAATTTAACGTAACAAATGGATTGGATCCGCCGAGGTTAACATTATCGATATATATATTATTACCAAAATGACCATGATTCATAAATGAAAGCAAAATACTTTGCCCGAAATAACTGCTCAGGTCAATAGAATCCGTACGCCATTGTGCAGGTGTAGGTGTAAAAGATCCTCCTGTGCCAGGAACTGTGGCAAGTGAAGATCCGGGTTTAACATATATAGTAGAAAATGAAGATCCACAATTTGTTGAAATTAATACAGAAAGTGAATCGAGATAGGTAGGACTGTTACTGAATAACTGGTAGGCAACATCAAATTTCAATTTAAAGTTTGCATATCCTGTCAGATCGTATCTCATGGTTCGTATTTCATCACGGTTTCCACCAGAATTTAAATTGTAATTATCATAGAACAGAGATGCTGATCCAATTCCGAAGCCACTTGCAGCAGTTGATTGCGCCCAGTTCTTTCCATCAGCACCACCATCAACAATCGTCCATCCATTAGGAGGAAATGTTGATTCAAATGTTTCTGTTAATGGTATTGTTTGACCTGCTGTAACGATGTAATTATTTTTAGTGAGAGAACTATTACTTGCTCCTGATGTTACTGTTAACGATACATTATACGTTCCTGAACTGTTATAAGTAACAACAGGATTCTGTATGGTGGAAGTGGAGGGTGTACCGCCGGGAAAAGACCATGACCATGTTACCGGATTTCCCGTTGAAATATCATTGAACTGAACAGGAACTCCGGGGCAGGGTGTATTGGTAGTCACAGTAAAAGCTGCATTCAATGCACGAATGGAAGTGATCGGTGTTTCCCACATTCCTCTTCCATAAGTAGAAACTCTTAATGATGAATTCGGAGTACCATCATCAAAAATCGACATGTCATTTATTGTTGTACGTTGTGGAAGATTTGTTTTAAATAAAGTCCAGCTTGTATGCGATCCTAATTTAAAATATACAGTATTGTTTCCTGCAACAATCATCAATTCATTGGTGGGATTGAAATCATCTGTTATAATATCCACATAGTTTACGGAAGGAAGATTAAATGTTACATCGGTCCACGTTTGCCCGGAATTGGCTGAACGGTACACACGGGTATTCATTATTGCATATACAATAGCTGGATTATTTTTTATGGCTACAACAGATGCTGCATTGTTTACTGCGAATGGCAATGCATACTGTGTAAAGGTTGGTGATGCAGAAAGTGCATTGGTGCTTACATATATATTCTGATCACTGGTAATTGCATAAACACGGTTACTGTCTCCCTGTGCAACATGCAAAGCAACAATCCGCTTATTTATGTTTCCGATCTGAGTCCAGGTTGGTGAGGCTGCAGAAAGATTTGTTGTACGATATATATTGGAATCCCCCACAAATGCAAGGTTTGTATAATTTCTATGGAAAGCAATACTTCGGAAACTGCTTCTAGGCAGACCGAATGTTGCTTCACTGCCTGTAACATTTCTCCTGCGTGCATTGCCGTAATAATAAACACGTTGACTGTTTGGAAAAAAATCAAACGCACATTTAGAACCCCAATCTCCTCCACGATTGCAGAACCAGCTTGTTCCGGAATTCAAATAATACAACTCACCGTTATCCTGTGTTCCGATACTGATCATATCCTTTCTTGTAGGACTGCATTTTCCATGATAAATTTCATATCCGTAAATTCCATCACTCTTCGGATTCCATGTTGTTCCGCCATCAGTACTCAGCCATACACCACCATCATTGATATCCCATAACTGTGCATTATTATAAGGACTTGTTATGATCTGATGCATGTCGGTATGAACAGACTGCCACCAGTTTGTCTTCTGCGTCCAGTTTACACCACCATCAGTTGACTTCCATACAGCATGTGCAACCATATATATAATGTTTGCATTTGTGCGATCAACACCAATTCCAAAATTATAATCCCCCTGACCTACATCAGCAGGATCATTGGTATAATAAGTAAGGTATGGAGGTGAAGCAGTTTTTATAGCTGTAAATGAATTCCCTCCGTTTGTTGATTTATATAACATACCACCATTACCAACCATTCCGAAATATATAATGTTTGTATCAGCAGGTGTTACTGCAATGCGGCATCCACCTCCATTGGTAACTCCAACAGGCAAAACAAGACCGGAATTAATTTGCGCCCACGTGTCACCAAAATCTGCAGAGCGAAAAAATCCGGTGTCTGTTGTAGCTGCATACAATACCCGTGATGTTGCGCTTTTTTGTTTGATATCATCAAATGTGCGTGATGTTGATTTCAGCGTCCAGGATGTTCCTCCATTAGTTGTTTTATATATACCTGCATTTGTAACAGCAACAACTACCTGGTTGTTTAACGGATCCATAATCATATCCACAACCAGTTTACCAGTTAAAGTAGTTGGAGAAAAAGTAGCTCCACCATTTGTTGATTTATATACACCACTTCCTCCACCATAATAATTATGATCACCCGTTCCGAGATATAAAATCTGATCATTGATAAAATCGATACAAACAGAAGCAAGAGACATTTGCGGTAAGGAATCACAACCCACAGCAATTGTCCAGCTTGTTCCTCCATTACTGCTGATAAACAATCCACCTCTTGCACTTACAGCATATAACTTAGAAGAATTTGTGGGATGAAATTTCATCTGACTTACACGACTGATACCATGAATCTGACCACTAACATTTGTCGGAAAAAAATTCGGAGCAACAGGTGACCAGTTTGCTGTCTGGGCAAATGAAGTAAGCCACCCAAACAATACTATATATAGAATACTTATTTTTTTCATTCAGGAACTGCTTTAGCGTATTGATTATAATTTACTACTTCTGCCTATTGTTTGTTTTGCTTATTATATATATCCATTCTTTCCTGTTCAGTGAGTATCCTTCCATCTGACTGCACAAAAGGGAATACCGTTCTCTTCCAGTTCTTAAATCTTTTGAATTGATATTTCATATTTTCATACTCATTCCGTTGTGCCTGTGTCCATGTTGCACGTTCGGCTCTCCGCTCAGCAGCATGCTCTTTTGAAATTTTACCCTCATTTATCATCTCCTCTTCCTCTTCCGGCTCCTCCTTTCCTTCCCAGTATGCCTCAAAAGCCTCAATAGCTTCGTAATAATTTACATGAGGATCCTCCATCATCTTAATCCAGACAGGTTCCTTACGATAGTCCTTCCGCTCTGCAGTTTCTTTTTCTTTCTCCTGCGCATTCACTGAGGAGAATATCAGCAGCAGACCACTTAACAATAAAGCAATAAATTTCATGAGGGATTAATTTTATACAAATATAATCATGAAATCATACTTATACATCTTCATCTGCATGATTTTAATCACACAGGTAATACATCTTTAAATGAGCCATTGTTCAAGCACCGAAAACAATCTCTCTGCTGTTGCTCTAACTGTTGCTGCTGATCATCAATAATTGATAATTGATTCGTGTATAATGAGCAGTTCAGTAAGGAGTGTGAGCAAGAGCAACAGGTCATTGTTCAAGC
>JBDTVD010000070.1:0-12864 GCA_040007375.1 Bacteroidota bacterium
TGATATGTCTGGATAGAAAAACTGCTGCACCTGGTTTAGGATGACGCATCACTACCATATCCACCTTCATGGCAAGAATGTTATTTACAGTATCAATAAGTGTTTCTCCTTTGCTTACTGATGAGGAGGAGGCAGTGAAATTTAATATGTCCGCTGATAATCTTTTTTCAGCCAGTTCAAATGACAATCTTGTTCTGGTAGAGTTTTCAAAAAACAGGTTAACAACTGTGATATCACGTAATGAAGGAACTTTTTTAATAGGCCTGTTGATTACATCAATGAAATTATCTGCCGTTTTAAAGATGAGATTTATATCACCGGCAGTGAGGCCCTTGATACCAAGCAGATGTTTAACACTTAACTGTTCATTCATCATTTTTCTCCTGTTGGGTCAGCCATACACCATCCACACCTTCCGTTTCCTTCCAGTGTACTTTTACTTTATCAGATGTTATTGTATCAATTCCAATTCCTATATAATCCGGATCAATTGGAAGATGTCTGCTGAATTTTCTGTTTACCAGCACCAGTAATTCCACTTTCTCAGGGCGACCAAAGGCAAGCAATGCATCAAGGGCTGCACGTATCGTTCTGCCGGTATATAACACATCATCAACCAGTATTACTTTTTTATTTTCAATTACAAAATCGATATGAGTGGCACTTGGAACAATCATCTCTCTTCTCCTGAAATCATCCCGAAAAAAACTGATATCAAGGTCGCCATATTTAATTCCGTTAAGATTTAAATCAGCCAATGCTGCCACAATTCTGCGCGCCAGGTAAATACCACGCGGCTGAATACCGATGATTACACTATTCTTAAAGTCATCGTGATTTTCAATGAGCTGATAACAAAGTCGCCGTATTGTGATGTCAAGATGTTGCTGATCGAAAATCAGTTTTGAAGGCGCAGTCATTCAAAGGGCAAATATATTTTATTTGTGTGAACGACCTGTGCAATTGTTAAAATGAAACTGAATTATTTTCCAGTCTGCTTCACCCAGGTATCTTTCAAAGAAACTGTTCTGTTAAAGATGATGTTCCCGGAAGTGCTGTCCTTATCAGTACAGAAAAATCCTTTTCGTATAAACTGAAAGTGATCTCCCGGTTTTGTTGTTACCAGAAATGGTTCCGCATAAGCAGTATCAATTACTTCCAGGCTTGCAGGATTTATATAATCTTTAAAATCACCTTCTTCAACAGCAGGATTTTCCACTTTAAACAATCTGTCGTAAAGATTTACCTGTACTTTCAATGCATGCTTTGCACTTACCCAGTGGATCACACCTTTAACAGCAAGTCCTGACTGATCATTACCACTTTTACTTTCAGGGAAGTACGTACATTTTAATTCAGTCACATCTCCTTTATCATCCTTAACAAACTCATCACAACGGATAATATAGGCACTCTTTAAACGAACCATTGCTCCGGGTGCCAGACGAAACCATTTTTTCTCCGGCACTTCCATAAAGTCATCACGCTCTATATATAATTCACCACTGAAAGGAATTTCTCTTATTCCTGCTGTTTCATTATCCGGATTATTCTCTCCGGTAAGTGTTTCTTCTGATCCGTTATAATTTGTAATAGTAACTTTAACAGGATCGAGAACTACCATTACACGATTTGCTTTTTTACTGAGATCTTCTCTCACGCAAAACTCCAGCAATCCCAGATCAATTAAATTCTCTCTCTTGGCAACACCTATCTTATCACAGAATACTCTGATGCTTTCCGGTGTATATCCTTTCCTGCGCATTCCACTTAGTGTAGGCATGCGTGGATCATCCCAACCATTCACATGATTCTCGTTTACCAGTTGCAGCAATTTACGTTTGCTCATCACTGTGTAATTCAGATTCAATCGTGCAAATTCATACTGATGTGAAGTAAATATTTCCAGCTTCTCCATAAACCAGTCGTACAATTCACGGTGGGGAACAAACTCCAGCGTACATATTGAATGTGTAATTTCTTCAAGACTATCACACTGTCCATGTGCAAAATCATACATTGGATAAATACACCATTTATCACCTGTGCGATGATGATGTGCATGTTTAATACGATACATAATAGGATCACGCATCAGCATGTTGATGTGCTTCATATCTATACGAGCACGCAATACTTTTGCACCATCAGGAAATTCTCCGGTCTTCATTCTTAAAAACAGATCGAGATTTTCCTCTATGCTGCGATTCCTGAACGGACTGTCTTTTCCAGGTTCAGTAGGTGTTCCTTTCAGCTTTGCAATT
Source organism: Bacteroidota bacterium (assembly GCA_040007375.1). GTDB lineage: Bacteria > Bacteroidota > Bacteroidia > AKYH767-A > OLB10 > JANOXC01. Next base: position 2,265 of record JBDTVD010000070.1, read on the forward strand.
TCTTCGGAAGTTAAATCATCAACATATGCAAGATTCTTCTTTATCAATGTTACAGCAAAATCGAAAAGCTGATCAAAATATCCGGAAGCATATAATTCCTGCTTCCAGGTAAATCCTAACCATTTAATATCTTCTTTAATGCTTTCCACATATTCTGTTTCTTCAGTAACAGGATTAGTATCATCAAAACGAAGGTTGGTACTTCCATTAAACCGTTGAGCAACACCAAAATTTAAACAGATACTTTTTGCATGTCCGATATGCAGATAACCATTTGGTTCAGGAGGAAAACGCGTTAATAAACGACCGTTATGTTTACCGCTTTCCAGATCATTTTCAATAATTTCTTCAATAAAATTCAGATTCTTTGTCTCAGTCATGCTGTTTAAAATAGAAGCACGAAAATAAACATTCTGAATGCATAAAAGAATTTACTTTCAACACTGCATCATGAACCACTTCACTTCATTACCTCATTACCTAATCACTTAGTCACCTAGTCACTTAGTCACTCTTTATATTATTTTTGCAGACTTATGCCACGTTATTTTCTGGAACTAGCTTATAAAGGAACAGCTTACTGCGGATGGCAGATTCAACAAAATGCCATCACTGTTCAACAAAAGCTGGATGAATCACTCTCTGTATTATTACGGCATCCTGCTGAAACACTTGGATGTGGACGAACAGATACCAGCGTTCATGCTTCCCAGTTTTTTGCTCACTTTGATACAGAAAATTCAATTACAGATGCCGAGAAATTCTGTTACCAGCTCAATTCATTACTTCCATTTGATATTTCCATATATAATTTAATTCCTGTTGCTGATGATGCACATGCGCGTTTTGATGCAACATCACGCAGTTACAGGTATTTCATCTCAACAATAAAAAATCCATTTCTGAAAGATGCTGCATGGTACTGGCGCACAACACCTGATCTTGCGCTGATGAATAAAGCTGCAGCAGAACTTTTATCGTTTACTGATTTCAGCAGTTTTGCAAAAGCCGGAGGTCAGCAACTCACCAACAACTGCATAATTACTGAAGCACAATGGATAAATAATGATGGTCTGCTTGAATTCCGCATTACAGCAAATCGTTTTCTCAGGGGAATGGTTCGTTCTATTGTTGGAACATTGCTGGATGCCGGTCAACAGAAAATCAGCATTGATGAATTCAGGGAAATCATAGAAAACAAAAACCGATCAGATGCAGGAGAATCTGTTTCACCACATGGATTGTATCTGAGCAAAATCAATTATCCATATATAAATTCTGTTGAACGTAAAATTTTTATATCCTGATGAGTGGCGTTAGCGGTAAAGCATTTGATAGTAGTTTACTCAGGAGAATTTATTCTTTCACTATACCCTACCGCAGGCAATTCTGGCAGGCTGTTATATTAACTATTCTCCTGGCCTTCCTTGCTCCTGCCCGACCGGTACTTACTCAATATATATTAGATAATGCAGTAATAAAAGGAGATTACCAGCAATTGAAATTACTGGTTTTGATAATGGTTGTTTTACTGCTTGCTCAATCTGTCGTTCAGTATTTTCATGCATTGCTTACCAACCTTCTCGGGCAAAAGGTAATTCGCGATATGCGCAAAAAACTTTTTGGGCGAATGGTGCAGTTCCGATTATCTTATTTCGATAAAACTCCTGTTGGTACCACTGTAACAAGAAGTGTATCCGACATGGAAACCATTGCAGATATTTTTTCAGAAGGACTAATTGTAATCATCGGCGATCTCCTTCAACTGGCTGTAATAATTGTAGTGATGTTTATAGTTGACTGGAGACTTGCACTCATCAGCTTAAGCACCATTCCACTTCTTATGATTGCTACGAATATTTTCAAAAATAAAATCAAAGCAGTTTTTGGTGATGTAAGAACACAGGTATCGCACCTTAATACGTTTGTGCAGGAGCATCTTACAGGTATGCGCATCATACAGATGTTTAACAGGCAGCAGGAAGAATATCATCGTTTTGAAAAAATAAATAAAGAACATCGTGATGCAAATGTCCGCTCCGTATGGTACTACAGTATTTTTTTTCCTGTTGTAGAAATTCTCTCTGCAGTTTCTATTGGTTTAATCGTGTGGTGGGGAGCTGGTGAAGTAATTAAAGAAGAAGTAACATTCGGAAACCTCGTTGCTTTTATCATGTATATAAATATGCTTTTTCGTCCGATACGTGAACTGGCAGATAAGTTCAATACACTGCAGATGGGAATGGTAAGCAGTGAACGTATTTTTAAAGTGATGGATGAAGACCAGGTGGCTGTTGATACAGGAACGATTACAGATCATGCTATCAGTGGTGCAATAGAATTTCGTGATGTATGGTTTGCTTATGATTTTGACAATGGCAACAATCCTGATCCGGAATATGTATTGAAGGGAATTTCATTCACCGTTTCACCGGGAGAATCCATTGCATTTGTTGGTGCTACAGGTGCTGGAAAATCTACAATCATTTCACTACTTAACCGTTTGTATGAAGTAAGCAGAGGTGCTATATATATTGATGGAAAAGATATCAATGAATATAAATTGGAAACATTACGACGTGCTGTTGCAGTTGTTCTCCAGGATGTATTTCTCTTTTCTGATTCTATTCTGAATAACATCTGCCTTTCCGATCATACCATTCCTTTGCAAAGAGTAATTGAAGCATCTAAAGCAGTGGGTGCTTATGATTTTATTTCGCGGCTTCCTGATAATTTTAATTTCCAGGTGCATGAACGCGGCAGTATGTTATCCATGGGACAGCGTCAGTTGCTATCATTTATCAGAGCATTCATTCATCAGCCTGCAATTCTAGTTCTTGATGAAGCAACATCATCCGTTGACAGTGAAACAGAAGAACTCATTACCACAGCAACACAGGCTGTAACAGTAGGAAGAACTTCCATCATCATTGCTCATCGTCTTTCCACAATACAAAATGCCGACAGAATAATTGTAATGGATCACGGACAGATTATTGAAACAGGAAAGCATTCAGCACTTCTTGAAAATAAAGGTCATTACAGTAAACTTTTCGAAATCCAGTTTAAAAACCTGTGAAAAGGAATTAGTTAAAACTATTACTTTTTACAAACTACTAAATACTAGCTACTCGATACCAGATACTATTTACAATGGCATATCTTTTTCATTTTAAGAGTAAAAAAGAATCATGTTTGATTGTATTTCCATCTCCTTACCATCAGTACAGAACTGTGCACTGCAAATGCGTACATACAGTTCTTTTTCAGCCGGCCATCCGGAACTGAATGATTTTCACAAGGCAGCTATAACATGTGCCTCATTGTGCGAACGGATACCCAAAGCAGAAAAACCGGAACCTTATCTCCTGTGGAAATGTGGAAAAAGCTGCCAGGAAATGATAAATGTGTGTGTTAATTGTCCCAATCCATGGAGTGATTCCTGTATTGATGCATGCAAAGATTGTGAAGTTGATTGTATGAATGCCGGCATTGAAAAAATATTCGGAAATCAAATATATAACTATTCATATTCCTGATTTATGGATCAAGTAATTGAAACAGACAGAAAAGACGATCTCAGCGGCTTCATCAATTTAAATTTTATCAGCAAGAACAGCCTGAGTGAATGCTGCGCGAAAAATATTCCCGGTTACAATCCCGAGCGCTTTGAACCTATTGCCATCCGCTTTTATCTTGGAAAAGAAACAACAGTTACGGTGTTTGCGAAGGATAATGAGAATCATAATACCAACCAGGCAGATGCAGGTAAAATACCCGTGAAAAAATTCAAATTAACTGCTGATTTTCTCACCCGTCTGTTACCTTACATTGATCATTGCAATTTTACACTCACAACAGGTGAATATCCTATTGATGAAATGGAAGTTATTAATAAGTAATTAGTAGTGAGTAGTTAGTCGATAGTCAATAGTACTAAGATTAGGATTAAGTAGATTGGAATATGTTTTAGTTGTTCCTGTTTTCCTGTATATTTCATTGTACCTGTACACCTTTACAATTAACAGCTGACTCAAAGCTCATAGCTCCTATATTTGCCGGCAGATGAGCAGTAAAGGAAGAGTTTTAATGGCTATGAGTGGAGGAATTGATAGTTCCGTTGCCAGCATTATGTTACATGAGCAGGGTTACGAGGTAATCGGAATCACCATGAAAACATGGGACTATGAAATAAGTGGTACCGGAAAGAAGGAAACAGGATGTTGCAGTCTTGATAGTATTAACGATGCAAGAAGTATTGCTGTGCGTTATGGTTTTCCTCATTACATACTTGATATAAGAGCAGAGTTCGGTGAGAGTGTGATTGATAATTTTGTAGATGAATATCTTGCCGGAAGAACACCGAATCCTTGTGTGATGTGTAATACGCACATAAAATGGGAAGCATTGCTTAAAAGAGCAGATATGCTGAAGTGTGATTTTATTGCAACCGGTCATTATGCAAAAGTGAGGGAAGAAAATGGTCGTTATATAATATCAAGAGGACTGGATCACACAAAGGATCAGAGCTATGTTCTTTGGGGTGTTACGCAGGAATGTTTATCACGCACAATTTTCCCTGTCGGTCATCTTCAGAAATCAGTCATTAAAGATATGGCCCGTGAAATGGGTTTGCATGAACTGGCTGACAAGAGTGAAAGTTATGAGATCTGTTTTATTCCTGATAATGATTACCGTGCATTTCTGAAACATCGCGTTGAGGGACTGGAAGAGCAATTGACAGGAGGAAATTTTGTTACTGCTGATGGAAAAATATTAGGCACTCATAAAGGTTATCCGTTTTATACCATTGGTCAGCGTAAGGGATTGGAGATTGCAGTTGGAAATGCTTTATATGTTACAGAAATAGTTCCTGAAAGTAATACTGTAGTATTGGGTACTCTTGAAGAATTGCAAAAACAACAAATGTGGGTGCGTGATGTTAACCTGGTAAAACTGGATGCACTGGAAAATAAAACAGATGCTTTTACAAAAATCCGTTACAAGGATACAGGCACTATGAGTACTCTTGAAATGGATGGAAAAAGAATGAAAGTAACTTTTCATAAAAATGTATCAGGAGTTGCTCCAGGGCAAAGTGCCGTTTTTTATGATGGTGATGATGTAATTGGTGGTGGATTTATTGACAGAACTTAATACTCCGTTTAACGTAGAATAGCTATCATGATGAAACTGAAATTCAAAAGCCGGACACTGGTATTCCTTTCATTGGTTATTATTCTTTTATGGGGTTGTAAAAAGAATGATACAGCTTCACTTCCGGCATTAGGTTACAGTTATTTTCCACTTGTTGAAGGCTCCACTAATTATTACCAGGTTGATTCTATTGGCTGGCTTGGATATACTTATGATCCTGCAACAGGCACTATTGAAATTGATACAGTCAGTTATCAGGTCAGGGAAGTTGTTGATGGGTTTTTTACTGATAATGAAGGTCGTGAAACCGCAAAGATTATCCGTTACCGAAGGAATATCAGCACTGATCCATGGGTATTATATAAAGTCTATTCTGCCAATATTACTTCTACCAGGGCTGAACGTTATGAAGATAATGTCCGTTATATAAAGTTGATTTTCCCACCTGTTAATGGTGAAAAATGGACAGGACAGTATCTCGATGTTCCTGCAAGTGATACCGCTTTTGATGCCTGGGAATATGAATATGAATCAATAAATGTTCCCGAAGATATCGGAACTTTCAGCTTTGATTCAGTGCTTACTGTTACTCAGAAAAATGAAATCAACCTGATAGAATTCAGACTTTATCAGGAACAGTATGCTGCCGGAACAGGGCTGGTTTCCAAAAACTATAAGGATCTTGAATATCTCAATACTGTTTCCTCTTTTATTAAGAATGGTTTTATATATAAAGAAACCCTGATTAAACCCTGACAGCACGCTTTTACACTTTTCTGGCCTTCATTTGTTAATGTTGTTTAAGTTGTCTGTCTAATGTTTATTTTTGATCAGCAAAACAATAGCAACTCTCCTAAGAGTTCATCTTTACACCTGAAACAATATCATGATAAAAAAATTACTTCTGATCTTATTAGTAAGTTTCAGTATGGACACCATAGCGCAAAACCGTTATGTCATCCTTTTCACCGATAAAAATAATACTCCGTTTACCATTGGAAACCCCCAGGCTTTTCTTTCTCCCCGTTCTATTAATCGCAGAGCCGCACAGGGAATTAACATTACAACATCTGATTTACCGGTTGATCCGGATTATATACAACAGGTTGCAGCTATCAGTGGTGTAACGGTTTTAAATCATTCAAAATGGTTTAATTCTGTAACTGTTGATTTAACTTCTCCATCAGTGTTAACTGCAATTAATGCTTTGCCGTTTGTTGTAAATTCTGTGAATGTAGGACGTCACTCTTTTGTTCCTTCTGCAATTGATAAGTTTGGTGATGAACTGAAAGGTCCTGTTAAAAAAGATGCATTACCTGCACTACGTACAGCAAGTTTTGATTATGGTAATGCAACAAATCAAACACAGATGATTAATATTAATGCTTTACATGATCTCGGTTATTCAGGTCAGGGAATGATCATCGCTGTTATTGATGGTGGTTTTCAGGATGCTAATCTGATGTCGTGCTTCGATAGTTTATTTATGCAGAACAGACTTATTTCAACATGGGATTTTGTTAGTAATGATGTAAATGTGTTTGATGATAACTGGCATGGAACGGCTGTTCTTTCAACAATGGCTGCAAATATTCCGGGCGATATGATTGGTACTGCTCCACGTGCTTCATATATATTGTTACGTTCGGAAGATGTTGCTACTGAAAATATTATTGAAGAATATAACTGGTCATCAGCTGCAGAATATGCTGACAGTGCAGGAGCTGATGTAATTACTTCATCACTTGGATATACAGAGTTTGATGATCCATCTCAAAATCATACTTACCAGGATATGGATGGAAATACTGCTCCCGGAACAATTGCTGCTGATCTCGCTGCCTCAAAAGGAATTTTAGTAGTGAACAGTGCAGGAAACTCCGGAGGCTCCTCCTGGAATTATATAGGATGCCCTGCTGATGGTGATAGTGTACTTGCAATTGGTGCTGTTGATGGATCTGGTATGTATGCAGGTTTCAGCAGTCAGGGACCATCGTTTGACGGACGTGTAAAACCAGATGTTACTGCACAAGGTCAGGGAACTACTGTTTACGAACCCGGTATTGTTCCAAGTACACAGAGTAATGGAACATCTTTCTCCGGACCAATTATCGCCGGAGCAGTAACCTGTTTATGGCAACGTTATCCTGCAAAAAACAACATGGAAATTACTGATGCTGTTAAAGCAAGTGCATCACAATTTACAACGCCCGATGGATTTCTCGGATATGGTATTCCTGATTTCGGTGCTGCAGTTTTGCTGTTAGGTGGATATGAACCTTCTTTATTTAATGATGGCCTTGCAGTGATTGACTTTTTTCCAAATCCACTGGCATCAGGACAAACACTCAACTATCAGTTTTTCTCCAGGTATAAAGAAACAATTGATCTGGATATTATTGATATGAACGGTAAGAAGATGGCTGAACAAAAAATTATTCCGTCATCCACAATTATTCCTATTGAAATTGACACAAAACTTCCGGCAGGAATTTATTTTATCAGGGCAATTACAGAAAATAAATCGGTGATTCAGAAATTAGTAATTTACTGATCTATATAAAGTCAAGCAATTCAGCCTGAAAGTTCAACACCAGTGATGGGTCAGTCTGCATCCATTTCTTCAAAATCGTTGCATATATATTCCTGAAATCAAGATGGTATTTAATATCACCATCATCAAGATCAATCAAATCAGGTAATCCGTTCAGCAATCCTTTTTTCTTCAGCGCATTGCTGATCAGAAAAACAGAGCCTGCCTTTCCATGATCTGTTCCACCACTTGCATTCTGCTTCACTCTCCTGCCAAATTCAGAAAATCCCATTATCAGCACATCATCAAATCTTTTATTCTTTGCAAGATCATCAGTAAAAGCTTTGATTCCCTCATCAAGAATCTTCAAAGCCTGTTCCTGGCGTGGAGCCTGTTGCACATGTGTATCAAATCCAGTTAAAGAAACATAATACACCCTTGTATTACTACCGGAGATAATCAACTCCGAAATTGTCTTCAGATTTTTCGAAAATTCGGAGTTCGGGTAAACTTCTGCTGACTTATATATATGTGATGTCTTGTATATATAATCTGCTGAACTGATGGTTTCTGTTAATGTTTTATAAAGATAATCGGCTTGTTTATGATGATGACCGTTCTTACTGTAGCTTTCAGCAATATCAGCATAATATCCCTGAGCAAGATTTCTGAATAACCGTTCCGGATTCTTAACTGCAAGACCATTTAATTTATTTCCTTTCAATGCAAGACTGAGTGTATCATCTGCTTCAATTGCAGTATATGGTTTAACCAGGTTACCGGCAGCATCAAGATATCTTCCAATCCATCCTGTGGAGAGATATTCAGATGATGCACTTCCTGTCTGCCAGATATCCATACTCCGGAAATGTGAACGGTCTGGATCAGGATATCCAACATGATTTAAAATTGCAAGCTGTCCTTCTTTATATAATCGTTGCATTCCTTTTAAACCAGGATTGAATGCTGCTTCATCAGTTATATCAAGCAAATCAGTTTTGGCAATTCCAATTTGTGGACGTAGACGATAATACTCATCATTACGAAAAGGAATAATCGTATTCAATGCATCATTTCCTCCTGCCAGCTGAACAACTACTAAAATTTTTTCACGCTGTGCCAGAGGAGCTGCTGCAAGCGCATTCAGGAAACGTGGCACCAGTAAAGTAGTTGATGCCAAAGCAGAACTGCGGATAAAATTTCTTCTGTTCATTCCCATGTCAGCACAATTGATATTCAGGTAATGTCATAATATGTAAAACAATTGCTTTAATCTGTTCTTCCTTTCCGGATACTGCACTGTATTTTTTCAGCAATTCCTGATCAGGTTGCATAGAAGGAATTGCGATCAGTTGCATCCAGACAGATAACAGTAAGTCAGTATCATTTTTATTTTCAAGTGAACTATATATATCTTTCCAGCTTGCATTGGTTCGCACTCTTTCTGTTTTTCCGGTAAGTTTTTCCATCTTCTCAAATCCATTTACATCACCATCATCTTTCGGTGCAACATCTGAAACAGCATTTGCTAAAAGTATACGTGGCAATTTCATCCGGTAAATTAATGAGGAACTGTCAATCCAGTTCTCACCTCCAGGCCAACCTGCAACATTCGGCGGATATAATATCACTTGTCCCAATATCCTTTGAATGTTAAATAAAAATGCATCGTTTACAAACTCCAGTTTAAAATCACGTATCAAAGGAACAAGCAATTCTATTGGAGATTTGATTCGTGCTCCCATATATTTCTCTTCGTAAAACCAATCAGAAGTTATGATATCCTGAATCAATAACGAAGTATTATATCCTGATTGATAATATTTTTCTGCAAGAATGTTTATAGCTGTATCATCTTCCTCATCACTGATAAATGCACGCCATATTTTCTTACAGATGAATTTCGCACATTGCTTTTGTCCGATGATGATTGTAATTATATCATCACCATTCCAGTTTCCTGTTTTACCTAAGAATGTTTTCTCACCGAAATCATGCTGCCGTTCACGAAATTCATATTCACCATCTTCATTAAATCCCCAACCGGTAAATGCTCTTGCTGCTTCTTTCACATCTTTCTCGGTATAATTTCCTCTTCCCAGCGTAAATAATTCCATCAATTCTCTTGCAAAGTTTTCATTCGGACTCATTTTTCTGTTCTGCTGATTATTCAGAAACTGAAGCATCGCTGCACTTTTAGTAACTTCAGTAAGCAATGTTTTAAAATCATCAAGCGCATGTTCACGCAAAACATTTACGTGATCTTCCATCAAAACCGGAATACCATTTCTGCAGGCAAAATGCCCATGCCAGAAGAAAGCCATCTTCTCTCTCAATAAATCCTTACCGTTGCACATCTGCTTTATCCATGCACCATTTAATGTTCTGAATTCTTCCTGCTTTCCCTTCCTGAATTGTTTTCTCTCATCTGGTGACATGGCCTTCAATTGCTCACGATCCATCTTCCCGGTTTCTGTAACTTTAATATGTTCCAAATGATCAACTGTTGCTGATATTGATTTCAATGCACTTTTAAATGTAACAGAATCAGTGTCAGACAATGAATATCCAAATGACATTCTGTTGTATAAATGTCTGACTTTAAGAAAATCTGAATTGCTATTCATGGGGCGTTGAGATAACAGTAAAAGCATAACGTTTAATTACCGTTAATTATTTGCGATTTTACACAATAGTTTGCCTGCATCCCGAAAAAAAAGCATTTTTGTATGCAATGAATACCCGTCAACTGAATTTACTCAATATTGGACTGATGTTGTTCTCCACATTGGTTGCATTTATCCTCCCATTTGAATTATTTCTATTCTCCTATGCTGTGCTTGGTCCGTTGCATTATTTAACTGAGATTTCCTGGCTGCATAAAAGAAATTATTTTATCGAGGGGAAATA
>JBDTVD010000071.1:0-12824 GCA_040007375.1 Bacteroidota bacterium
TGAAGGGGAGAAACTAGCTCCATATCTTGGATGCCCCCCCTGGTTTAATAATTGTCGATTCATGAACTCTCCCGTGCATCTGTCGAAATCGAAAACTGAATTTTCTGTCATCCCCCCTGTATAGATTAATTTATCTCCATTAGGAGAAAAAATTATCTGACCCGCCCATGAAGGAACTTGTTGTGAACTTATCAATTGTTGTCCTTTATTAGCAATTCCAGCACTATCAAGTTTGAATTTATAAAAATAATCGGAATTCCCTTGTCTGACCATTCCTATTATCCACCAATCTTTTCCATTAGCAGCTTTTACTGCATGCATTTTTTCCGTAACGTATGATTTGAGAATGTTATTGGCTGAAATAATTTCACCTAAACCATTATTTAGTGATATGTCTACAATAGAATAATATAGTCCTAGAAAATATCCAATATGAAATATATAATATTTAGCAGTATCATAAGAGTCAGGAATAATTATTAATCCTTGCGTAACACTGGTATATCCGGCAATGCTATCTCCTCCAACCATTATTGAATTATCAGAAGAACGAACAACACACTTTTTATAATTAGTCAGAATATCCACTTCAGGACTGCCAACATAAAATAATAAATTACCATTCTCATCTGAAATAGAAGCAGCAGGTTCGATCGTCATAATAATTCTAGTTGTATCAACACTTGGAGGAACAGTATTAAAATTAATCCCAACAGAATCGCCAAACACCCAATTATAATCCCGTTTTTGTGCGGTGGAGTTAGTACAGAAGAAAAATAAAATTATTGGGAGGAGATATTTCAATGGGTGTGTTTGGTTACTAAGATAACAATATATTTAATAGAAGATGATGACCTGTTGCTGTTGCCAAACTCAGAACTCAGCATCAGCTTAAGAAAGAGCAAGAAAGTCAACACGAACTTACTTTCCTCTGACTTAACTTTCCTGGTTTTCAAATTTCCTTTCTTTGAACTGACAAGGTTCCTCCTGAATGACATTATGGGGTGAAGATGATTTTGCTTTACAAGATGATTCATCTAAACTTATTAGAAGGTCCATCCCCGAGTACTCGGGGCTCGGGATGACAATTTGGGGAGATGAAAATTTATTGACTTCGCTCGGGATGACATTTTGAGGTTCGGGTTGTAAATCAAAAATATATTTTGTGCATCATACAACGATATGGAATGTAATGTACACTTTGTACTATATTTCCAAAAATAAATAAAGTGATATATGGTTGTTGATGCCTCTGTTATAGAGAAAAAAATTGTAGAAGGCTGCATCGCCAACGACCGTCTCTGTCAGAAGGAGCTTTACGACCGATATAAAGATGCCATGTTCACTTTATGTATAAGAATATTAAAAGATGAAGACCTTGCAGCTGATGCATTACAGGAAGGATTTATTGATGTATTCAGCAGTATTAAAACATATAAGTTTCTATCAACTCTTGGTGCGTGGATTAAAATAATAATAGTCAGGAAAGCAATCCTACATAGTAAACGTTTGCTGCTGCATGAAGAATTAAACGAGCATCACGAAAATGAAACAATTGAATGGAGTGAATCACTTACAGGAAAAGATCTTGCTAAAGCTATTTATTCACTGCCTCAAGGATATAGAAGTGTATTTGTTTTGAATGAAATTGAAGGTTACTCGCATAAAGAAACCAGTGATCTGTTAAATATTGCTGAAGGCACTTCGAGATCACAATTGCATCATGCAAAAAAGCTTTTACAAAAGTTTTTAAAAGATTACAGGCAATGAAAAAAAATAATCAGAAAATAACAGAAGATAAGATGTGGGAGAATGTTCTGGACGGCCTCAATGAATACAGTTATGAAACAAACAGAACATTCCTTACAAACGCAATCAATACTTTACCTGTATATTCTCCGGATGAAAATATCTGGAGACAAATTGAATTCAAACTGGATCAGAAAAAATCGAACTACAAACAAAACCGTAACAGAATATTTGCGTGGAGTGCTGTTGCTGCATCCTTAATAATTGCTCTTGGAATATGGAAGGTAACCATACATAATAAGCCGAATGAAAAATTTACTTATTCGGAAGAAGAAATTGCAGTAGAACAATTAAGTGAAGCAAGTGACACCTTACTCAATCAGTTTCTTGCGGAACAATGTGCAGCATTGCCGGAGGAATGTGACAGTCCACGATTTACGGAATTAAATAATAAATACCAGCAGTTGGAGGAAGTGCAGAAGACAATACTAAAGACATTATCAGAAAATCCAGGAAATGAAAATATATTGGCCAGTGTTCGCAGAATTGAAAATGATAAAATTCAATTAAAAAAACAATTACTTAAATACTTTGCATCATGACTATTAAAAACATAATGCTTTTTCTTCTTGTATTGAACAGTTTTGAATCATTTGCTCAAGACAAATCGAAGCTGCAGGTAGTTACACATGAAGTTGTAAAAACTATTACCAACAAAAATATTCTTTCACTTTATATCGATGGCAATAAAGCTAACGTAACTATTAAAGGATGGAGTAAACAGGAAACGATGGTAAAATTTACATTTATTGCCAAGCATGCAGATAAGTCAGTTGCCGAAAATGATGTAAAATCCTTTGCCTACACATTAGAAGAAGCAGGAAGTAAATTGGAAATAGGAACAACTATCAATCACCGGAAAAAGAAAAGCGGAAAAACAATAATGAAATGTGAAATTGAAATATTTACACCAGTATCAAACGATATCAGAATGGAAAACAGTTTCGCAAACATTACTATTGAAAATATGAATTCCGGATTAGATATTAATGCAAAATATGGAACGCTGAATTTAAACAATATTACCGGCAGCTGTGAAATCTCCTGTTATTATAACGATGTTACGGCTACCAATATAAATATTGATCTGCATGCTGACTTCCAGAATTCCAATTTCAATGCTGATGGAGTTACAAATGGCACTTATAGTATTAAAGGTAATTTCTGCAATACAGAAATGTTGAATATCGAAAGTGTGAAAAAAATAAATTTCAAAATAGACAATGGAACTATTGAGTTGCAGCTTTTACATCCGCTTCCTTACAAATACGACATCAGAACACAAGCCGGGCAGATTAGCAATTACTTACCGGATGCATTAAAAAAGAAAGCAAAAAATACTACTTATGAATTTAGCTACAAGCCTGCAACACAAACAGGAGATATATTAATAAACTGCCTATACTCTAATATTAAATTGAAATAAATTAACCACAAAAATTACCTCAGCCATGAAAAATATATCAGTAGCAATACTATTTTACTTTGTTCTAATAAATATTGCAAAAGCACAGACAAATGAAAAATTCATACAATTAAAAAAAAATGAGATTGACATTAATGCAGGAATTTTTACAGAAAACTTTTTTTCAAATGGCGGAGAGAATACTTTTCTTGATACCAAAGTCGCTCAGTTACGAACGATTCGTTTTGGATATAAAAGACATTTCAGGAGTTTTGCATTGCGTTTAAAGTTTGAATATGTTTATAATGAAAAATATCAGTGGTCGATGCAGAGAGGCGGAAATGTCGATTTCGATCAACCCTTTGAACTATTTAATATAAAACTCGGCTATGAGCGTATAAAACCACAGGCTTTCACATTATTTGAAAAGAAAAGAAATATCGATTTCTATTTTGGCGCAGATTTAATTGCTGGTTATGATGATCGATATATTAAAAGAGATATCGGATATCTTATGACCCAGCAGGGACCTGTTTATTTTACAGACGTAATAGCTCTGCAAAGACGAACAGGAATTGGTGCTTCTCCTTTTCTTGGTTTTCGCTTACCAATAAGAAAGCATTGGTCCATTAGCGCAGAAATAGGATTGGATATGAAAGCAATTATTGACACTCATTATTTTTCCTACTTCACCAAAGATGTTAATAACGACGACGTCTATAACTTTAATCAACAACTTAGTTTACGTAATTCTGATGTAGTTCTTTCCAACGATCCTTCCGATGTCTTCAGCATTTCGCATTCATCAATAAAACAAAATTTTGCTATTGGATTTCACTTCTGAAGTTGCAGTGGAGTTAATGTAGAAGAAAAATAAATATTGGGAGGAGATATTGCAATGAGTGATGTTTGGTTACCAGAGAAATTTTTTCAATAGTAATGAAATTAAAGCAGCGTGATTTGTCTTACTTCTATTAAAGAGTATGGGATGTTGATGATTTATCTTTTCTTGATGATTGATCTAAACTTATCAGAAGGTCCCTCGGCTTCGCTCGGGATGACATTGCGGTGTGAAGATGATTCTTCTAAACCCATAAGAAGATCCTTCGACTTCGCTCAGGATGACATTGTGGGGTGGATGAAAAACTTCATTTTCAAATTTTCAAATCTTCAAATTTTCAAATTATCCCTCAGTCTTCAATCACTCTCAACACCATCTGTGCAGTATGACGACTTCTTTGTTCGAGTAATACTTCTTTTCCTTGCGAAATTTTTTCTATCGTGGACGGATAATAATGACGGATTGTGTACAGTTGCAAATCGGTATTATATAGAACACGGAAATTCTTTTTCAGTTCGTCAATCAGATTTGGCAACTTCTGTTCATCATCATCACAACAAACAGAAAAACTGATTGCGGAATTTTGCATGAGGTTCATCTTTACGTGACAATCTGCAAAGGCAGAAAAAATTTGTTTTAAACTTTCTTCAGCGATGAATGAAAAATCTTTTGCAGAAATACTGATCAGCACCTGGTTGCTTTTAAATATATATGATGGAATCAAAGGTTTTGTTTCCACATCTTTTGCAATGAGCGTTCCTTTTGATTCCGGTTTAATAAATGATTTTACATACAGTGGAATTCCTTTATTTTCCAAAGGCTTTATTGTTTTAGGATGAATAACAGAAGCTCCGAAATAAGCTAATTCAATTGCATCGAGATAACTGATCTGCTCGAGCTTCTGTGCATCTGCAAAAAATTTCGGGTCTGCACTCAATACTCCGGGAACATCTTTCCATATATATACACCTTCTGCATCGGCAATGTGTGCAAGTATGGCTGCCGTGTAATCTGAACCTTCACGTCCCAGTGTAGTGGTATAATTTTCAGAAGTGCTTCCAATAAAACCCTGTGTAATTACCACAGGAGCATTTCGTGTAATCAACGGCAGCATTTTCGACTTCACCAATTGTGTGGTTAATTCCCAATCTACTTTTGCATCACGATAAGCATTATCAGTTTGTATTGCATCACGCACATCAAACCATATGTTGGAAATTTCCAGTTCATTCAGATAAGCACTTACAATACGTGTAGAAACCAATTCACCAATTGACACCACCTGGTCATATATAAAATCATATTCGCGTTGTTGTTCTTCCAGTACCCAATCCACCTCCACAAAAAAATTATTTACGTCCTGGTACACCTGGTGTTTATCATCTTTAAAAAGATCTGACATTATATTGAGATGAAAAGTCTTCACTTCATTTAACAACTCATGCGATTGACTATCTTTTCTCATATATGAATCCACCACCTTCTCCAGTGCATTGGTAGTTTTTCCCATTGCAGAAATAACACAAATGATTTTTTCGCCGGGAAACATTTTCATGATCTCCGCAACATTTTTCACAGCTGCTGCTTCTTTTACTGATGCTCCTCCGAATTTGAATACTTTCATTTTTTATGTGATGACGTGATTAAGTGATGAGGTAATGAAGTGGAATTATAATTCAAATAACTGTGCTTTGTTCAGCTTACAATTGATCCACTCAGAATCAAATTCTGTTGGATATTTTTTATAGAAATTTATTGCTGGTTCATTCCAATCGAGAACCTGCCAGTGAAGTTGAGTTGCATTTAACTTTTTTGTTTCAGCAACAACATTATCAAACAACAAACGGCCCACACCTTTTCCTCTCCATGATTCTGTAACAACAATATCATCCAGATAAATACCTTTCCCTTTCCATGTACTGTATTTGATAAAATAGATTGCAATGCCAATTATCTTTCCTTCTGTTTCAGCAACATCACAAAAGAAAACAGGATGTTCTCCAAAGCCATCATGTATCATATCTTCAACAGTATTGGTTACTGCTTCAGGAGCCTTTTCATAAAGGGCAAGTTCTTTAATGAGTGAAAGCACTTGCTGCATATCTTCCTTTGTGCTTTTACGGATGGTAATATTCATGGCCGCAAAAGTAAAAGAAAAAAGAGTGCTGAGTTCTGGGTGCTGTGTGCTGAAAAAAAATGCACTTCGTCACTTAGTCACTTAATCACTTAATTTTGCAGAATGAAATTGCATTTTAAAAAAATTGGTGAAGGTCGTCCTGTTATTATTTTGCATGGCTTGTTTGGTTCCGGAGATAACTGGGCAACGTTTGCAAAACATCTTGCTGAAAATAATTTTGCAGTTTATATAACCGATCTGCGCAACCATGGACATTCAGAATGGGATATTGCGCATGATTATAAACATATGGCTGCTGATGTGCATGAGATGATTGAAGATGAAATTTTGCAAAATGTAACTTTGATCGGACATAGTATGGGAGGAAAAGCAGCGATGCAGGTTGCAGTTGATTTTCCTGGAGATTTACATAAACTTATCGTTGCTGATATTGCACCGCGTTTTTATGAGCAACATCATCAGTCGATTTTAAAAGGATTGCAGTCGCTGAATTTTGATCAGTTAAAAACGCGTGGTGAAGCAGACAAACAATTGTCTTTATATATTGATGATATTGGAACTAGACAATTTCTTTTAAAAAATCTTTACTGGAAAGAAAATGATAAACTGGCTTTGCGTTTTAACCTGGAGGTATTGAGTAAAGAAATTGAAAATGTTGGAAAGGAAATTACTTCTGAAAAAGCGATAGAAATTCCAACGTTATTTATTGCAGGAGAAAAATCTAAATATATTTCGGAAGGAGATCATACTGCCATTCATAAAATTTTTCCAAACGCAGAAATCATTACTATTCCCGGAGCAGGACATTGGATACATGCTGATCAGCCGGAGGTACTACTTAAAAGTGTAATTTCATTTTTGCAGAATGATTAGCTTTTTACCGCAAAGGTTGCAAAGCAAATTTACGCCAAGGACCGCAAAGAAAATCTAATTTGGAATTTATAATTTTGAATTTATAATCCCCTTTTATTTCCACTGAAGCGTAGCAAGCATTCTGTCAATATCTTTCTTTATATATTGAATAACCGGTGCAAGTGAGTCACTATTTGGAGCGGAATTAAAATATAATGCTCCTCTTAAAAAATGTTTGCTGCTGTCCGACATATAAAACTGTACAGATGATGCAGCATCACCACCAATACTGTAAAGAATTCCTGAAGCATGAAAATCATTTTTTATAAATTCCTCTTCAATTGAATTGGCTCTTTGCGTATGCTTGTAAACCAACGTGCGCGAATCTTCAGCATATGCAGAAAAATTATTATCTATTGTTTTATAACTTAAGAAAATCTGTGCGTTAAATGATGGATAATTTATATACCACCAGCACGATTCTGAAAGTGAATTTGTATCAGGAACAAGTGTTGCTTTTTCAGAAACTTCAAACTTGAACGGGCATCCTTCCGGATCAAATACTTTATATTTTGCAGGAGGTAATTCAAGGCGTAAATATCCTTTCTGATGCGGAATAGCTGTTTCATCACATGCATAAAACAAACATGCATAAAACACTATTACTAAGAGGTTTCTCAATGTATGGTGATTGAAGAAAATTTTACAATCTGAAAAACTTAAAATGGCAGATCGCCATCAGGACTGTTTACAGGAGGTATTTCAGGATTGATATTTTGCGAATGCTCATCACCACCACCTGAATTTCCATTTGTTGATTCGCGTCGACTTAATAATGTCATGTTATCAGCAACAATTTCTGTTTCGTATTTTTTAATTCCGTCTTTCTCCCATGTGCGTGAACGGATTTTTCCTTCTATATATACCATCTGACCTTTGCGCAGATTAATTTTCTCTGCAGCTTCTGCAAGTCCACGCCACATCACTACACGATGCCATTCTGTTTGTTCTACACGTAGTCCTTCTTTATTCTTGTAATATTCCGATGTTGCCAGGGGAAAACGTGCTACCATCACTCCACCTTCCATATGCCGGTACTCAGGATCTTTGCCCAGGTTACCTATCAGCATCACTTTGTTTAATCCACTCATAAATCAGCTATATTTAGTCTTTCGATAATCTGATACTATTTGTTAAGGTGATAAGCAAAAGTAACAAATTTAATTTCCAAAATGATGTTGTTGTTTTTTATTGAATATGCTATAGTAGTGATGAGGTTTTAATATCATTGACAAACAAATATACATTAAAGCATTTCCTCATCACTAAGATACTTTACAATAAGCTGTGGCATCCCATAATCTCTCAGTGTTTTTACGGATACCGATTTCCATTCTTTACCAGGCTTTGATTTTTTTTGTCCTGTTTTTTCTAGATGTATAAACCTTGCATGCAACACCTGATGTGATAGTTTGTGTATATAAGGTTTACTTAAATAACTTACTTTAAAATCACTCTCAGCAACCATTGACTGCCATTCCGGTATCTGGTAAAGTTTTGCAGGCTGAATTGATTTTTCTGTTTCGATAAGTGGAAATTCATAAAGCCCCTGCCAGATATCTTTTCCTTCTCTCTTCTTAATATATAAGGCATCATCTGTATTAAACAACAGGTAATAAAAATAACGCTCTCTTACTTTTGTTGTTTTCGATTTTACAGGATAGGAATTAACAGCATTTTCTTTACGGGCAACACACTGCAATGCAAAAGGACATTCATTACATACAGGCTTAGGCTTGCAGATGAGCGCTCCCATTTCCATAACAGCCTGGTTAAACATTCCCGGATTCTGCTGATCAAGAAGTGAGTCAGCCAGAATTTTAAATTCTTTTTTTCCGGCAGTAGAATCAATAGGAGTTGATATTCCAAAAAGACGGGAATAGAAACGGTAAACATTTCCATCAACTACGGCATGAGGTTCATTAAAGGCAAAGGAACTGATGGCGGCTGCTGTATAATCTCCAATTCCCTTAAGTGACCGGATATCGTTATATGATTTTGGAAAATTTTTATGTCGTTCCATCATCTGTTTTGCCGCTGCCAGCAAATTTCTTCCACGCGAGTAATATCCCAATCCCTGCCACAGCAATAAAACATGCTCTTCAGTAGCTTCAGAAAGCTTTTTTAAAGTGGGAAATTCTGTTGTAAAGCGGTGATAATAAGGAGTTCCCTGTTCTACACGAGTCTGTTGAAGGATCACTTCTGATAGCCATATTTTATACGGATCTTTCGTCTTTCTCCAGGGTAAATCACGGGCATTCTGGCTATACCATGCTAAAAGTTCATCATTGAATGCCATATTTTCAGACGTAAAGTGCTCAAAAGTAATGATTTGATTTTGAGCGACGAACAAAAAACCTATCTTTGCCACCCCAAATTTTGACAGAAAATGACGAAAGCAGAATTAGTGAACGAGATTTCCAACAAGACAGGCATTGAAAAACTACAGGTGCAAACCATAGTTGAATCCACCATGAAGGTGATCCGCCAGTCGTTAATTAACAATGAAAATGTGTACCTGCGTGGCTTTGGGAGTTTCATAGTAAAGAAGCGCGCTAAAAAAACAGGTCGTATTATCACAAAGAATACAACTATTATTATTCCTGAACATTATATTCCGGCATTTAAGCCTGCTAAGACTTTTGTTGAGCGTGTAAAAATTGCGCAAAGCAAAAAGATACAGTCTTCAAACGCTGAGTAATCAATTTCATGAATTCACGCAACCTGCGTTATTTGCTTGTTGGTATTGCCTTGTTGTTGAGTGCGGGATTATATTTCGCACCTTCACAGATCAATAGTGCTCCTGTTGTAAAAGCCGGAACTGCTCCTAAAGTTGAGGAAATGTCGATGGAAAGCCTGGGAGAAACAGCAAAACAATCGCTGAAAGATGAACAGAAAGGATATATAAGTGCCCTTGAAGGTCGTCTTGCAGCAGATTCATCACAAACTTTCCTGCTGGATTCGCTGGGAAAGGCCTGGGATGAAGCGCAGATTCCAGCATTGTCTGCATGGTATTATGAGAAGAAAGCTCAGAAATATCCTACAGAAGAAAATTATTTGTCAGCAGCATACCGCTACTTCGATGCATTTAAAATTGCAGGTGATAATATGCTGAAGACGCAACTGGTGAATAAAGCAATCAGTTCTTATCTTAAAGTTCTCGAGATTAATCCGAAAAATCTCAATGCAAAAACAGATTTAGGTGTGTGTTATGCTGAAGGAACAGATCAGCCGATGAAAGGAATTCTAATGCTGCGTGATGTGGTAAAAGAAGATCCGAAACATGAAATGGCGCAACTGAACCTGGGATTTCTCTCTGTAAAATCAGGGCAGTTTGATAAGGCCATTGATCGTTTTACAACGGTAATGAACATCAACAAAAGTCGCACTGATGTATTTTATTATCTCGGGCATACTTACTATGAGTCAGGTAAAAAAGACAGTGCATTGTACTGGTTAGAGAAATTTAAAAATGAATCAGATGATTACAGGCTGGTTCAACAGGCTGAACAGATTATCGTTCAACTGAAACAACCATCCTGAAAAAATAAATAGACAGCTTAATAAAGCAAAGAGTTTTTTTAAGCTGTTGTTCACTTAACAATAAAAAAAAATTAAAGTTATGCCAAGCGGAAAAAAACGTAAGCGCCATAAAATGGCTACTCACAAAAGAAAAAAACGTCTTAGAAAAAACCGTCATAAGAAAAAGAAATAGTGGTATAGGATGCGGCTGACGGTGCAGTAAAATATTACTGCACCCTTATTCCGTTATTTTGGAACTGTATTTTTTAAAGCTGAACTGTTAAGTATTTATATGTTGCATAAGCTGCAACACATTTGATGCAACCAGTATTCATGGCTTTATTATGTTGCATCCGTTAGTTTCATATCTTACTTTTAAATAGAAGTTGTCATTGAACAGCGAACTTATAATTGATTCTGCCACCTCCGAAGTAACTATTGCTTTGCTTGAGGAGAAAAGGTTGGTAGAGTTAAATACGGAAAAGAAAGAGCACAATTTTTCGGTCGGAGATATATATCTCGGCCGGGTGAAGAAACTCATGCCTTCACTCAATGCTGCGTTCGTGGATATCGGTTATGAGAAAGATGCGTTTTTGCATTATCTCGATTTAGGTCCGCAGGTGCAATCCTTTTTAAAATTTATGAAAGGCACTGCAACAGGACGTCAGCCGGATCCTTTACTTACCAATTTTGTTATTGAACCTGATATTCAGAAAAGTGGTAAAGTATCACAGGTGCTTTCTAGTAATATGCTGATGATGGTGCAGATTGCAAAAGAACCTATCAGTAGTAAAGGACCACGTATCACCAGTGAAATTTCTCTTCCGGGAAGATATGTTGTATTGATGCCTTTTTCTGAATCACTTTCTGTTTCATCTAAAATAAAAAGCGCTGCAGAACGTACACGATTAAAAAGATTAGCACAAAGTATTGTACCACGCAACTTCGGAATAATTGTACGTACTGTTGCAGAAGGAAAAAAAGTTGCTGATCTTGATCAGGATATTCAGGATCTTATGGCACGCTGGACTGCATTGCATGGCCAGATGAAAACTGCACAGCCTCCTGCAAAACTTCTTGGTGAAATTGATCGCACATCAACGATATTGCGTGATACACTGAATGCTGATTTTAATAGTATTCATGTGAATGATGCTACTTTATATGAAGAGATCAGAACATATATAAAATCAAAAGCACCGGATCAGGTTGACATTGTTAAATTATATAAAGGCAAGATTCCGATTTTTGAATTTGCAGGTGTTGACAAGCAGATAAAAAGTCTGTTTGGTAAAACAGTAAACATGACTGGTGGATCGTATCTCGTAATTGAGCATACAGAAGCAATGCATGTTATTGATGTAAATAGTGGTGCACGTAAAAATTCAGGTGATACACAAGGTGCAAATGCATTGCAGGTAAACCTGATGGCAGCAAAAGAAATTGCACGTCAGTTACGACTGCGTGATATGGGTGGAATTATTGTGATTGATTTCATCGACATGTATAACACTGTTCATCGTAAAGAACTTTTTGATTGTCTTCGCGATGAGATGAAAACAGATACTGCACGTCATACTATTTTGCCACCAAGTAAATTCGGTCTGGTGCAAATCACACGCGAACGAGTTCGTCCCGTTACCAATATTATCACAGTAGAAAAATGCCCGGCATGTGATGGCACCGGTGAAATAAAAGCAAGTTCTCTTTTGGTAGATGATGTTGAAAATAATATCCGTTATCTCTGCCAGGAACAAAATGAATCATCATTAACATTACAGGTGCATCCATATCTTGCTGCATTTTTCAAAGAAGGATTATGGAAATCCTATCAGTGGAAGTGGTTCCGTAAATATAAAAAGTGGATAACTGTAGAACCCATTTCTTCTTATCATGTTATGGAATATCATTTTCTGAATAAGCAGGGAGAAGAGATTAAAATTTAAATTAGCCAATTGGAGAATTAGCCAATTAGCCAATGATGAAAATCTGATTTGAAAATTTGTATCCTTCGTTGTAAAACTGCGGATACCGAAGGAAGATGTGTCAATTTGAAAATGATTGATTTCCCCTTTTCATTTTTAAAGTTAACTGTAACAGATTCTCTTTACACACAATCATCTTCTTTCTTGTTTTAATCAGTCAAAACAATAGCTTTGTTTTATTAATAATCACCAAGGAATTATGAAGCGTGGTTC
>JBDTVD010000072.1:0-12766 GCA_040007375.1 Bacteroidota bacterium
TTGCAATTAAGTTTTCTACTGATCCTTTTCATGGAACTCATCCATATTGCCCAGACAAAAACAGGCATCCGTGAATGGATTTCGCAAAGGCATTATATTATCAGGTGGTCCATATACTATGCATCAATTGCTTTGATCATCGCTGCAGGAGTTTTCGAAAACAAACAATTCATCTACTTCCAGTTCTGATGAAAAACAGAATACCTGAATTATTATATAAGTTACTGCTGATTGGTGCACCTCTTATATTGCTGTTTATTTATTACGTCATCAAAGATCCTTTCAAAGTATTATATACTTACAAAAACTATTATGAAAAGGAAAGCCAATATGTATACTTCAATAAAGACTTGATTACTACGGAGACTCTTATCAAACAGAATCCGGAAAATCACTATGACAGTTACATCTTTGGAAATTCACGCTCGTATTTCTTCAGAGTTAATGAATGGAAAAAGTATACAGGATCAGAGCATATATATCATTTCAATGCAAATGATGAATCATTGTATGGTATTTATAAGAAGATGATTTTTCTTGATGAGAACAATTACGATCTTAAAAATGCACTTTTTATTTTGGACAGCAAACTATTGTCGATGGATGAACCGAACAAGGGTCATATTTTTATAAAACACAGAGTATACACCGGACAATCATGGTTTGACTATCAGTCAGAGTTCCTGGCTGCCTTCTTCAATCCTTTATTCCTTACTGCATATCTTGACCTTCAGTTTACGGGTAAGTTCAAGAGCTATATGAAAAAAGTGATGAGTGACAAAGTTTACCGATGGGATGCAAAACATAATGAAATGTTTCTTGATGAAGAAGAAATGCGAATTACATCCGACAGTACTTCCTACTACAATTTAAAAAAGAAAATTTTCTATGAAAGGCCAACGTCTGAAATAGAAAGCCAGGAAGTATTAAAAGATAAAAATATTTTCATGTTAAAGAAAATAAAAACCATCCTGACAAAGCATCGTACAGAGTACAGAATAATTATAAGTCCGCTTTACGATCAGCTCCGGATAAATCACAATGACTTCAACAAACTGGTAACTGTTTTTGGTAAAGAATATGTGTATGACTTCTCCGGTAAGAATATATATACTGATAATCCGGGCAATTATTATGAAATCTCCCATTACAGACCACTTATTACAAAAGAGCTGCTCCGGATTACTTATGAAAAATAATTACCTGAGAATATACATCCTGTAACTATCCAGTTTTATCAAAATAAACAAAAGGATAGTAAACGACCATAAAGATGATCCTCCATAACTGAAGAAAGGCAACGGAATTCCGATAACAGGTGCAAGTCCTATTGCCATTCCCACATTTATCATCAGGTGAAAAAATAAAATGGAAGCAACACCATAAGCATAAATTCTTGTGTAGGAAGATCGCTGCCGTTCTGCTATATATATAATCCGGTAAAGCATAGCAAGAAACATCAGCAACACAACAGCAGTTCCTGCAAAGCCCCACTCTTCTCCCACTGTGCAGAAAATAAAATCCGTACTCTGCTCGGGAACGAAATCATATTTGGTTTGTGTACCCTGCAGAAATCCTTTTCCTGTTAAACCACCGGAACCAATAGCAATTAAACTCTGATTCACATTATATCCTGCTCCCTTTGGATCTGATTTTTTTCCAAGCAATACATCAATTCTTTCCCGCTGATGATTTTGTAATACATGATTGTACGCATAGTCAACACTCATAATAACGCCGCTTGCTGCAATTAAAAGCACCACAATGGCAATAAGATTTTTGCGTGTTTTACGCATCAGCAGATAAGCAAGCAGTCCGATGGAACCAACAATAATCAATAGCGTAACATTCGAGATCATCAAAGCAAGCACAAATAAAACTCCTGCAAAAAAACCAAACAGTAAAACATTCTGCGTTAATCCTTCTCTATATAAAACAAAAATAAAAGCACCAAACACCAGTGCAGAACCGGTATCATTCTGCATCAAAATTATTATAGCAGGAATAGCAACGATAGCTCCGGCAATGATCTTGGTTTTTAAATCCTCCATCCGGATATTTAATGTACTGAGGTATTTTGCAAGTGCCATGTTCGTTGCAAACTTTGCGAATTCTGACGGTTGCAACTTAAAGTTTCCAATGTCAATCCATGCAACTGCACCTTTTACATCACGTGCAACAACAAGTACAACAAGCAACAAAAGCATCAGCACTCCATACGTAGGATAAGAAAACGCAGCATAAAATTTTCCATCAACAACAAGTATCGCCAAAGCAATTACGATTGACGTTCCGATCCAGATCATCTGACGACCGTAGTTCTGAGTAATATCAAAAATACTGTTATGCTCTTCGTTGTAAACAGCTGCATATATATTCAGCCATCCCATCACAACAAAAACCAGGTACATGCTAACGAGCAGCCAGTCGATGTTCTCGAATATGCTTTTTTGTTGTCTCATGAATTACCGTTGGTTTTATTATCAATGAATCTCTGCGTGTTTTTTCAGGAGTTGCTTCAATTGCCGGCATCAAATAACCTGCTTTCATTCTTGCTTCAAGATCAGGACGGGAAATAGAATCTCTTAAATATTTCTCCATCATCAGGCTTGCTATCGGTGCAGCCCATGCCGCTCCAAAACCTGCATTCTCCACCATAATAGCTATTGCAATCCTTGGATTGTCACGTGGTGCAAATGCAACAAACAAACTGTGATCTTTTCCGTGAGGATTTTGTGCTGTTCCTGTTTTACCACAAATAGTAATTGTATCAAAACGTGCAATACGTGCTGTTCCTGCTTCAACAACACGTTGCATACCATCCTGTATCAGAACAAAATTTGCAATATCAATCGGAACAGGATGTTTGCTCTGCAGATT
Organism: Bacteroidota bacterium; assembly: GCA_040007375.1. Lineage (GTDB taxonomy): Bacteria > Bacteroidota > Bacteroidia > AKYH767-A > OLB10 > JANOXC01. The sequence goes on from JBDTVD010000072.1 coordinate 2,881, forward strand.
ACGTGAAGTGTTCAGCTTGCCACCAATCTCTTTAATTACATGTGGAGTATAATAATAACCTTTATTGGCAATGATGCACATAATGTTTGCCATCTGAATCGGAGTAATACCTAATTCTCCCTGACCAATTCCGAGACTATATATAGTAGATGCTTTCCAGCTTCCTTTACCATAAATTTTATCGTAAAATTCGGGCGATGGAAGAATACCTTTTAATTCATGAGGCATGTCAACACCAATTTTATCTCCTATTCCGAAAGCCATCATGTATTGTCGCCATCTTCTGTAACCTTCCTCACTGTTTTTCCATCGGCGATTATCAACGAATGCACGGAACGTATTACAGAAATAAGGATTGCAGGAATATTGTATGGCACCAATCAGATCAACTGCAGGATGATTATGACAATGTACTGCATGACTTCCTACTACAAATGAATGAGGGAAAGAAGTTGTTTTATATATAATGTTTTCCTGGAGTGATGCAAGAGCACTTGTAAGTTTGAATGTAGAACCAGGAGGATAATACGCCATCATTGCACGGTTGAACAATGGCTTAACAGGATCTCTTAATAATTGCGCATAATTTTTTGAACGCACTCTTCCTACCATCAGGTTAGGATCGTAAGAAGGTGTAGAGATTAATGAAAGTATTTCGCCTGTGGATGGTTCTATAGCAACCACACTTCCTACTTTATTCTGCATGAGTGATTCACCATAAGCCTGGAGTTCTGCATCAATGGTACACTTCAGATTAACACCAGGAATTCCGAGTGTATCATAAATACCATTTCTGTAACTTCCTTTTTCACGATTAAAAACATCTACCATTATGATACGCACACCACGCTTTCCACGCAACTCATTTTCATAACTCTGCTCCACACCACTGATGCCAATATAATCTCCTAAAACATAATAAGGATTTTTTTTGATGAGATCTTCATTCACCTCACCGATATAACCCAGAAGATGTGCTGCAGTATTAAAAGGATATTTTCTCAATGTTCGCGGCTGCACATAAAAGCCCGGGAACTTGTAAAGTTTTTCCTGAAAGGTTGCATAAGTTTCTGCTGACAACTGCTTTTCAAAAATGGAAGCTTTCACTCCTGAAAAAGCTTTTGTCTTGTTAAACTTCAAACGGAAATCCTCAATTGGTATATCAATCAATGCACAAAATTCCAGGGTATCCATTTCCTTCACCTGTCGTGGAATTATCATGAGATCATAAACCGTCTGGTTATATGCCAGTGTTTTTCCATTGCGATCATAAATCATTCCTCTTGCAGGATAATCAATCATGTATCGCAATACATTATTATTTGCAGAGATGGTATAACTCTCTTCCAGCACCTGTATATAAAACAGCCTGATGAGAAACATCAGAATCACTGCTGTAAAAATTCCGATAATTACCAATCGTTGTCCGGCACTTGCGGCTCCTTTCATTTATTTCTGTCCTCCGGTCTGGTAAAAAGATACTGACTCAGCATAATAAGCAGCAAAGTTACCAATGTACTGAGCACAACTCTTAACATCGTGCTGAAAAATTCACCGAAGCGAAATACTTCCAGATAAAAAAGAAATAAGTGATGAGCGAATATAAGTACTGATGCATAAACTATAAACCATTGAAATCCGTACCGTTTAACAGAAGGAATTGCATCCGTTTCATAACCATCGCGTGGTGCTATTATGCGTAACCATCCCGGGCGGAGGTAACCCATCAGCAGGCAGGCAGCGGCATGCATTCCCATCGTGTTTGAAAACATATCGATGATCAAACCTGTAATTAGTGCAACAATAAGAAGCACTCCTTTCGGCATTCTTACAGGAAGCATGAGTATAAACATTACATACAGAAAAGGATTTATGAAACCGCCTAACTGAATATTATTAAGCACCAGCACCTGAATGCTGATGAGCACCAGAAAACGCAGAATAATTCTGATTATTTCAATGATCATTCTGTTTGCTTGCTTCCTCCAGCGAGCGTTGTTCGTCTTTCAAAAGATGATTTACTATATATACATAACTCAGGCTCTGAAAAGATGCAGAAAGTTTAACAGTAATATGATGGAAATTGGTTCCTGTTTCTACTCCTGAACCAGTTACTACACCAACCATAATTCCGGAAGGATATATAGAAGAGAAAGCAGTAGTAACTATAGTGTCACCGATTTTTACAGGAACTGTTTTATCAATTTCTTTAAGCGTTGCAGCATGTGGATCTTCACCATCCCAAACCAATGAACCAAAAAATTCATTCTTTTTAAATTTCGCACTCACTCTTGTATCTTTATGCAAAATCGACATCACTGTACAAAAATGTGGTGACACCTGTTTTACAATTCCCACAATTCCCTGGCTGGTTATTACACCCATCTCCGGTTGAATACCATGTACGGAACCTTTATCAAGAGTGAGATAATTGTTACGACGGTTTACAGAATTATTAATTACACGTGCCGTTATGTAACTGTATTGCTGAAGACTCAATGTATCATTTATGGTATCGCGAATATCTGCACTTCCATATTTTGATTCTATTAATCTATTCTGCAGACTGGCATTTTCGCGTGCAAGCTGATCATTACTGGCTTTGAGATTTATATATTCCTTTACATAATTAACACCCTGCATAGTGCGTGCAATAACGGCATTGGATGCATTAAGAACTGAGGCCTGCTGAAAACGGCTGTTCTGCACCATCAGGTAAAATGAAAATGAAAGCAGTAACAGAAACAACAATGTAAAATTGTTTCTCCACAGCAGTAAAAACAAAAGACGCATTTACCTGTTTGTTTGGATGACTAAATTTTTACGAGTATTCAACGGATTCTTTTCTGAAAGATCGCCGCATAAAAAACATATATATACTTCACACATGGTGAGTACTATGGTATGAGGAATTTAAAGCGGTCGATATTTTTTAATGCAATTCCGGTTCCTCTCACTACTGCTCTTAACGGATCTTCAGCAATATGAACCGGAAGCTTTGTTTTCATTGATATTCTTTTATCAAGCCCTCTTAACAGTGCTCCTCCACCAGTTAGATAAATACCTGTCCGGTAGATATCTGCTGATAATTCAGGAGGTGTAATTTCCAGAGCCTTAAGAATCGCTTCTTCAATTTTAGAAATTGATTTATCCAAAGCATGTGCAACTTCTGTATAAGAAACAGTAATTTCTTTTGGAATACCTGTCATCAGATCACGGCCATGAATTGCAAAATCAGGAGGAGGATTTTCCAGTTCCGGCAATGCTGATCCAACTTCAATTTTTATACGTTCTGCAGACCGTTCACCAATCAGGATATTATGCTGACGACGCATGTAATCCCAGATATCTGTTGTGAAACCATCACCTGCAACCCTGATACTCTGATCGCAAACGATACCACCCAAAGCAATTACTGCAATCTCACTTGTACCACCACCAATATCAATAATCATATTTCCCATTGGCTCCTCCACATCAATACCAATACCTATTGCGGCTGCCATTGGTTCGTGGATCAGATATACTTCTTTCGCACCGGCATGTTCAGCAGAGTCGCGTACAGCACGTTTTTCCACCTCAGTAATACCGGAAGGAATACAGATAACCATCCGCAGAGAAGGAGAAAACAAGCGGTTTCCGGAACTGATCATGCGGATCATTCCTTTTATCATCTGCTCTGCTGCTTCAAAATCTGCAATAACACCATCTTTCAATGGTCGTACTGTCTTAATATTTTCATGGGTTTTACCATGCATCATCATTGCCTGCTTACCAACGGCAATTACTTTTCCCGTCGTCCTGTCAATAGCAACAATTGAAGGCTCATCCACCACCACCTTGTCATTGTGAATAATTAAAGTATTTGCCGTCCCCAGGTCGATGGCAATTTCCTGTGTCAGAAAATCGAATAGTCCCATTCTGCGTCTTTTGGTTTTAGTTTTTTTAGGTGGTAAGGGCGGATTATAATTAACTTTTACTTCAGCAACGCCTGTCTGCTCCATGTGTAATGTTTAGTGCATGAAGGTATTTTATACAACACTGCAAAAGTGCGTCATTTTATTGAATTATTAACGTTGCTATGTTTACAATATATATGACTTGCAAATATTTACTTACTCAATTTTACGAATGATCAAACATTGGTAAGAGTACTTCTGTTTTTACGAATAAATTGCTGTAGGTTTTGATTTTATTAATGACGGAAATGACGATAACCTGTAAACACCATCGACACACCCAGTTTATTGCAGGCATTTACAGAATCAGCATCTTTTACTGAACCACCTGGTTGAATAACAGATTTTATCCCTGCAGCAGCAGCAATTGTAACACAATCATCAAAAGGAAAGAATGCATCAGATGCCATCACTGCACCCTGCAAATCAAATCCAAATGCATTCGCTTTTTCAATAGCCTGTTTCAATGCATCTACTCTCGAAGTTTGCCCTGCACCACTACCCAGCAACTGCTGATTTTTCACCAGAATGATTGAGTTGGATTTACTGTGTTTTACCAGCTTGTTTGCAAATAAAAGATCATTGATTTGTTCTGGTGATGGTGATGCATCTGTTACAATTTTCAATTCATTTTTAGTTTCTGTAATTACATCACGTGTTTGTTCCAGAACACCATTTAACAATGTCCGGTATTGTATTTCAGGTAATGGAATTTCATTATGCTGTAACAGAATTCTGTTTTTCTTTTCCTTGAGAATTTCAAGTGCTGCAATATCAAAAGACGGAGCAATGAGTACTTCAAAAAATAATTTACTCAGTTCAGATGCAGTAGTAACATCAACATTTCTGTTTGTGATGATCACTCCACCAAATGCAGATACAGGATCTCCTGCAAGTGCTTTTTTCCAGGCGGTTAAAGGATCAGCATCGGTTGCAAAACCACAGGCATTGTTATGTTTTATCACGGCAAATGAGCATTCAGAAAAATCACGAATGAGATTTACCGCTGCTTCAATATCGAGGAGGTTATTATAACTGAGTTCCTTTCCATTGAGCTGTGTAAGCATTTTGGAAAGATCGCCATGAAACACTCCTTTCTGATGCGGATTCTCTCCGTAACGCAATACCTGCAATGGTTTACCGGAAAAATAATTGCCAATCATCTTATCATAATGAGCCGTTACTTCAAAAGTCTTCGCCATCATTTCACGACGCTGAGCAAGTGTGGTAACACCTTTCTGTTTACTCAGCATATTCAATAAAGGAGTATAGTCAGCAGCATCAGAAATCACCAGAACATCTGTAAAGTTTTTTGCTGCAGCACGGAGTAATGACACACCACCGATATCAATCTTTTCAATGATTTCACTTTCTACAGCACCTGATGTTACTGTTTCTTCAAAAGGATAGAGATCCACAATTACCAGGTCGTAAGTAGGAATTTCATATTGAGTAAGCTGACTGATATCTTCCTGGTGATCTCTTCTTGCCAGAATTCCACCGAATACTTTCGGATGCAGTGTTTTTACTCTGCCACCCAGAATTGACGGATAACCCGTAACGGCTTCAACAGGTACACATTCACCACCCTGCTGCTCGATGAAATCGCGAGTGCCTCCTGTGGAGTACATCGTAACATCAAGATCAGAAAGTAATTTTATTAAAGGTGCAAGACCATCCTTTTTATAGACAGAGATCAGGGCGGAATTAATCCTTTTTTCCATGAAAACATTTTTTTGAAGGAGCAAAGTTACTGTGCGCCTTCATGAACCGTAGCAATGCTTTCACAAAACAAGCTGATTGTTTATAACTTCAACCTTTACAGAAAATGCAGATTAATCTATTATAATTTTATGATGCGTCAGGAAATTCTCACCATTCAACTGCAACTCATAAATTCCGGAAGAAAAAGACGTGAGATCAACAGGAAATTTATTTTCTCCCTTTTGAAATGAAACAGCAAACTCATCAATAATTTTTCCTGACAGATCAACAATTCTTATTATACCATTCCCTTTTTCAGCAGCAGAAAACAGGAGATCAAAAGTGCCGTGTGAAGGATTAGGAAGAATCTGTGTATTGATAATGGTATTCGCTGCATCAATGCCTGAAACACCAAAAGGAAATGGAGGTGATGAAATAGAACAACCACTTGCAAGAGTAGAAATCACAGAATAAAAACCTGGTGAAGTTGCCTGTATGGAAGAACCTGTTGCACCGGGAATTAAAACATTATCTACATACCATTGTAAAGTGCCGTTTGGGAAATTGCAGGTTAAGGTGGAACCAACAGATGTGATAACAGGTCCCTGAACAACAATAGTAATTGTAGAAACATTTGTTCCTATAGCAGGACAATAATTATCATCTGCTTTCAAAACAAACTGATGAACGGTTTGATTGTGGTAACATCCATTATAACTTCCTACATGATGACAATCTGTAACCCAGTTAAACTGTAAGATATTACTACCGCTGAAAATTATTGGTGTCGCGTGATCCAGCATTGCACAGGGAGGATACAAACAACCTGTACCACCGGTATCATTTGTTCCGAATTGCAGCCCTTCAGCATTAAAAGTTACGGTTTGTATTGCTACAGGGCTTGTGTTAATATCTGAATCGGAAACTCTGAAACTCAAAGAAACAGTATCACCTGCATAAACAGTATCATTATAAAAAGGCATAGACAAAAACGTTGTATTATCCTCTATTAAAGGAGGATGATTTAATCCTCCACCAAAAACAAAAGGACAGCCATAGGATAATCCAACCTGCATTTCACGATAAATTTCTGCCACTTTCACATTGCATTTAAAAGCATCAAGTCTTATACATGTTACAAAATCACCTTGCTGCATAATTGAAGTATCCGGAGTTAAACTCACCTGGCCGGTATGCTGTTCCATAACGGGTGATCCCGGTAACTGATTAGTAACAGTATAAGGTGCCCGGTAGTTTAGAAGCATTGGTGGTATATTGTCTGCTGGTTTATCCCATATATATATTAAAGAATCCAATTCAACATCAAAAGCAGTATTGCTAAATCTGAAAGCACTACCAGTACAAACGAATGAATGTGGTCTTTCAGCAAATGCTGGAGAATTGTCAAAACATGGAGTGACTGGTTGACCATTATAGGAAAACATTTTTGAACGTAATGTCATTCCTAATGAGCCCGGGCTGTTAAGATTCAATATATTACCGTTTCTGCAGCATAAATTCCAGCTAAAAGTCCATCCTGTTGCAGGAGGTGTTCCGGTTCCAAGGTTTACAGGAGCAGATTTAAATATAAATTCTTCTGTTGCTCCTTGAGGTGGGACAGGATCTGCACAGCTATAACCACAACCTGGTGCAGACAAATCCGTTGATGATACAAATGCACAACTGATGCTGCTGATAGATGGGTGACCTATTACTGTTAATTGCTGTGTTGCAGTTGTAAAGCCGGAACCTCTGCAATCACGGTACACTTTCAAAGTAAATATATAATTGCTTCCACTACACTGCCAGGTAATTTCTCCACCCATCATGTGTGATGCATTTGCACAATTAACTTCAAGAAGAATTAATAATAAGAGAAATAGTTTTTTCATAATGAGGGTTGTTGTAACTATGGAACTTCCTGATTTGATTTATATATATCAGGTATGTTAATCAATAATTATTTTCTGATGTGATACTCCACCTGATGAGTAGAATTGCAACTCATAAACTCCTGATGAATGACGGGAAAGATCAACAGGAAAATGATTGCTGCCTTTTTCAAAATAAACAGTATGCTGATCAATCATGCGTCCTGACAGATTTGCAATTCTGATAAAACCATGTCCGTTCAGAGAAGCATTTATTCTTAAATCAAAAATTCCATTAGAAGGATTGGGAACAATATCCGTATATATAATTTCCGGAAATACAGTTGCAGTTTCTGACACACCATGTGGATATGCAGGCGAAGAAATACTACATCCTCCCGGAAGTGTTGCAATCACTGTATATATTCCATTTGTTGTTGCCTGAAGTGATGAACCTGTTGCACCGGGAATTAAAACACTATCTAAATACCATTGTAAAGTTCCGTTTGGAAAACTGCAGGATAAAGTTGCGCCGGCAGCAGTGATTAATGGTCCTTTTACAACAATTGTTACTGTGGAAGTGTTGGAACCTTGTGAAGGGCAATAATTATCATCCGCTTTAAATTCAAACTGATATACTGATTGATTATTGATGCAAACATTCGAAGACACAACATGATTGCAACCGGTAATCCAGTTAAATAAAAAAACGCTGGCAGGAGAAAAAGTATAAGGAGATGGGTGATTTAATGTTGCACATGGTGGATATAAACAACCTGTAGTTCCTGTATCATTAATTCCGAATTCCAGACCTTTTGCAGTTGCTGTTGTTACCTGAAGTGAAATTGGGTTGGAATTAAAATCTAAATCCTGAAATTTTATACTTAATGCAATCGTGTCTCCTGCAAAAACGGTATCATTATAATCAAGGAAAGGGAGATTTGTAGTAACATCTAATATTTGTGGAGAATGATTTCCTCCACCACCACCAAAAAGAGGTGGACATGCATTGGTTAATTCAACTCTTGCTTCGCGATAAATTTCAGCCACCTTAACATTACACTTATATGCATCAACTCTTATGCAGGTTGCAAAATCACCTTGCTGAAGCATTGCAGTATCAGGTGTTAAATTTACCTTTCCGGTATACTGATCCATAACAGGAAATCCTGGAAGCTGACTGGTAGTTGTATAAGGTGCTTTATAATTTAATAGTTGCAGTGATGCACCACTTCCTTCAGCAGTTTTATCCCATGAATAAATTAAAGAATCCGCTTCAGCATCAAATGCAACATTGCTGTAACTGTAAGCATTTCCTGAACAGATAAATGAAGCTGGTCTTTCTGCAAAGGCAGGTGAGTTATCAAAACAGGGATCTGCAGGTCGTCCGTTATAAGAAAACATTTTCGAGCGTAATGTCATATCCAAAAGACCCGGGTTATTCAGATTCATAATAGCACTATTCCGGCAGCAAAGATTCCAGGTAAAGATCCATCCGTTTGCAGGAGGTGTAACATTTCCCAGGTTGATAGGTGCCGATTTAAATATATATTCTTCTACTGCCCCGCCCGGAGCATTGGCGATGGAACAATCATAACCACATCCGGGCGCAGAAAGATCAGCAATAGAAACGAAAGCACAGTTGATAGTAGTAATTGATGGATGATTATCAACAAGCAATTGTTGTATTCCTGTTCCCAGAACAATTTCTCTGCAATCACGATATACTTTCAAAGTAAATATATAATTGCTTCCACTGCATTCCCAGGTAATTTCTCCACCCATCATGTGAGAGGCATTTGCACAGTTAACTTCCAGGAGAACTAATAATAACAGAATAATTTTTTTCATACTGCGGGTTATTGACTTAAATATTATATTAATTTAACGTGCGATCAATATCTTCTTAACAAACCTGTTTCCTGATGCATCTGTAATAATACAGTTGTACATTCCTTCCTGAATACCGGAAACGGAGATTATATATACATTATCAAAAGAAGAAATATTTTCCTTACTTATTAAACGTCCTGCTACATCTGTCATTTCAAACTGCACCATTTTACTGTTTGATAATAACTGAATATTTAAAACATCATCTGCCGGATTAGGACTTATATATATAGGATCAGAAATTTCATCAATACCAATTCCACAATTTGAAATCAGCACATCGAGTGGCACACCCACATTCTGAATGAATAATGGACAGACATGAGGTGCTCCTTCAACAGTATAACTTCCTGCTGCAGTTACAGGAAAAACGGGTGATGTAAATCCAGGAATCGGATTACCATTATTAAACCAGGTAATATTAGTATCGTAAGGAAGAAGCATTGTAAAATAGGCAGT
>JBDTVD010000073.1:0-12729 GCA_040007375.1 Bacteroidota bacterium
AAGGTAAGTTGCAGAAAATACCTGCTTCGGAACTCTCTTCAGGTGCATGGGATGCAAAAATTACCTGGAAGTCGGGAGAAAAGGAGTATTTCTACCAGCAAAGAATATATATAGATAAATGATATGATTATGTTCTGGTCTGCACTTTTAATGGGATTAGCCGGTAGTTTTCACTGTGCAGGAATGTGTGGTCCGATAATGATTGCATTAAGTTCAGGTAATTCCTTGTACGGCAGGGCGGAAGGCAGATTGTTATATCATTCAGGAAGACTTGGCATATATATGTGTCTTGGCTTGCTTGCCGGTATTGCGGGAAAAGCACTTGACTTTAACGGACTTCAGCAGCAGACTTCAGTTATTGCCGGAGTTATAATGATACTAATGGTTCTTGTTGTTTATGGAAGGCCTGCTTTTTTTGCAAAATCGATGTTTAAGTACACGCAGTATATAAAATCTGCATTCCGGAATCTGTTTGGGAGGAAATCAGGAAGCGCTGTTTTTATGATGGGTGCAGTGAATGGATTGTTGCCTTGCGGACTTGTTTATATTGCAATGGCAGGATCTGTTGCAGCTGGTAGTATTGGTGAAAGTGCTTTATATATGCTGGTGTTCGGAGCAGGAACCTTGCCTGTATTAACAGGGATCAGTGTTTTGGGAAAGAAAGGTATTACAGCATCAAGAATGGGAAGTAAATTTACACCTGTATTAGTTCTTATCCTCGGAGTGTTAATGATATGGAGAGGAATACATATTGAAAGTGTTTCCTGTTGTTCACATTAAAAGAACTTTATATATAATTCATGGAATGTGAATTCAGCGGTTTGGGAATAAAAAGGTTGATCATCGGATTATTTTTAATCTCATCAACTTCCCTTTGATCTTTTATTGATGATGCCACCACAATTTTTATTTTGGATTTTATCTCTTCCGGATATTCTTCCATAATCCTTAGCAATTCTCTTCCATCCATATCAGGCAGTTTCATATCGAGAATGATAAGATCAGGAAGCATGTGTCCCAATTTCATTTCTGAGGAAAGCCATTCCAATGCATCAGTAGCATTTGTTTTTACGGTAATAACAGAAGTAACGAGGTATTTCTCCAGAAGATAACAGGCAATGTAATTATCAATTTCCATGTTTTCAATAAGTAGTACATGGTGGTAACGGTATCCGGAATTCATTGCTTGTTGTTGTTTAAAGATGAACGCTGTAACAGTTGACACTTTAAATTTAATAATGTTTCAGGATAAAGAGGTTTGTTGAGAAATGCTGAAACAAATGGATTGCAATGTGCTCGTGCCAGGTCTTCATAGTCCAATGAAGATGACAGCATATATATAGTACAATGATTCCTGATACTTTCACTGAGCAGTTCAAATTGTTCAAGGAATCCAAAGCCATCCATAACAGGCATCCTGATATCAAGGAAAATAACATCAGGTAATTGTTCTGGATTATCAGCATTGATACGCAGATAGGCGAGTGCTTCCATAGCAGAAGTCCTGGTAAGTATTTCATCTGCAAATCCACCTGCTTCCATAAGACAACGGGTAATATACAGATCAATTTCTGTATCGTCAACGAGAAGTGCTTTCTTGATTGAATTCATTTGATATTCTTTTTTTAGTGTTCAGGTCTGATAAATCAGGAAGTGTAATAACGAATGCACTTCCTCTCCCCACTTTAGATTGTAATTTAATAGTTCCATGCAGCTTTGCAACAGTTTCCTTTACTATATATAATCCCAATCCTGCTCCCGGGATACTGTGTGAAACACGATAAAACATTTCGAATACTTTGTTCTGATGTTCTGCATCAATTCCAATTCCATTATCAGAAATATTTATTGTGCAGCGTGATGGCTCTGTATTAATTGTTACTTCAATATAAGAATCTGCTTTTTCCGGATCACTGTATTTAATAGCATTGGCAAGAAGGTTATTCAGTATAATGGATATACGGAGTGCATCAGAATGAAACGGTGTAAAATCATTTATTTCACCTTTGATACGAATCCTGTTCTCCCCATTCATGTGTTTGAGATCGGATCGTGTCTCTGCCAGCAGCTGACGGAAGTTCACCGGTTCTGAATTTATTTCCTGTCGTGAATTGCGCGAATAATTTAATATGTCCTGTATAAAACCATCCAGCCTGTTTACGCATGAACTAATCATGTTGAGATGTTTTTCCAGTACAGGTTTGGAAGTTTCATACATGGCTATATTTATTAAACCAAGAATAGAAGTAAGTGGTGCGCGGAGATCATGAGATACACTGTACACAAATTTATCCAGTTCATGATTTGTTTTCTGTAACATTCCAACCTGATTATTGATACGCTCTTCAGAAGCTTTTGCCATGGTAATATCCGTAGAAGAAAGAATAAATCCTTCCATGCCTATGTCGTTCTGATAGCTGACAAGAGTAATTTCAAACCAACGTAAATCTCCGTTTAAACTTCGCACTTTTATCTGTTTGGTCAGATGTTTCCCTTCGAAAACTTCAGCAATCATATCCTTAAAATCGGAAATATAACGACGTGGAATATATTCAGTGATGGAAGTATTTTCCCGGATATGCAATCCTGTAACACTTACTATTTCTTCCTGTGCTTTATGATTCCAGTTCAGAATGTTTAATTCCTTATCCAATAAAATAAATGCCTGTTTGGTGTTTTCGAAAATAGTACGCAGCATGTACTCAGAATTTTCTAATGCCAGTTCTGCTTTTTTTCTTTCTGTAATATCTTCCACTGTTCCTTCAATGCGCAATAACTCACCTGAATTGCTGAACACAGGATGTGCTTTCAACATCAGTTGTTTTGTTTCACCTGGTTTCTGTGATATGTTGCATTCAATTCCTTTTATAGAACGGTTGGTTTGCATGAAAGAATGAAAAGCAGAATCCTGGTAACTGTTAAATCCCATTAATGTGCTGAGATCTTTTTGCTGCATTAACAGTTCAGCCGGAGATGCATATCCTGAAATAGTTGCCAATGCCTGATTAACGGTGAGAAAATTACCTTGCGGATCGCATTGGAAAATCCCTTCCAATGCATTTTCGAAGATAGCCTGATAACGTATTTCTGATTGTATTTTCTCCAGCTCTGCTTTGCGTAATACAGTAATGTTATCGATGGAAATTATTATTCGTAAATATTCTGATTGTGTGAAACGTGAAATCCTGCATGCATACCAATGGGTAGTGTCATTATTTGCAACGCTGAATTCAAACAGACTGTCACCTGATGTTCCTGAAATTACAGAATTAATAGCTTCTGCAAACTGAATGAAATATTCTGCATTGGAATAATTATTTTTAAATTTCGTTAACAGGTCAATTCCGGTTTCTGATTTCATTTTTGAACTGAAGAGTTCAGCAAAATTTTCATTCCAGAAAGTATTCGTGTATATAGGATAGGATGACTCATCAAGTATAGCAATTTGCGATGATAATGAATCCAAAGCAGCATAAGCAAAATTTTCAGAATCAATTAATGCCTGCTCCGTTTTCTTCCATGCCGTGATATCTATAAATGTTGCAAAGCAGGTAAATTTATTATCGATATATATTACTTCGAATGAACCTAATGTAATACACTTGTCCCCGTTTATATTATTTAGAGTGACTTCAATATTGTATAATTTATGTTTGTCTTTTAACTGCAGCAGAATTTCATTTAGTTGATCAGCGGAATGAAACATTCCTTTATTAAATGCAGATGCAGGGGATGATACCAATGTTGATTTGCTGAATCCTGTAAGTATTTCAAAGCTGGTGTTGCAATCCAGTATTTTCCCATCCGTAAGTTGCAGCACTGCCATTGCAGCAGGACTATTTATAAAGGAATTCTGATAACGGGTTGCAGTACTTTGCAGGTTGTTAAGTTCATTTTCGTTCGTATTAGCTTCTTCCTGTAAAAGTTCAATAACTTTATTTTTTTTCCTGATAACATGTAATATATAAAGCAGGGTGATTACAATTAATAGCAGCGAAACAAATAGTGGTAAAGAAATACCGTTTGTTCCGTAGGTAATCTGTATAGGATGCATTTTATTCAAGTAGGAAGTTGGCATAGGGTTGTTTCTGTATAGATTAAAGCATTCGCATTATTGTTTCTTTGATGGAATTCAGATCAATTGTTTTATTAAATGAAAAATGAACACCAGGCTTAAAGGAATACTGAAGTAAATCTTCTCCCTGGTGATCCGTCAGCATAATGATAACTGTTGAAGGATGCTCTTTTTTCAGAATGGAGAGTAGGTCGATGGAGGTATTGTTGCTCACATTATCATTTAATAAACAAACTGTGGGGCTGCTTTCCGAAAGAAAGGTAAGGGCATCTGTTGCTGATTGTGCCTGTTGAATGGTAATTTGTTCGCCGGTTGATGCCAGATAATTCTGCATTGATTCAATAAAAGGTAATGAGGCGTCAACGATTAGAATTCCTGCGTTCATAAAGTATACGTTAGTATGCTTAGCAAAGAACGCTTACCAGTGAGTGAAATCTAATATGGTAAGTTAATGAATTCGTGTAGTAGTTTACCTGTTCTCTTGTAATAAGAAAAGGGACACCTTCATCTTGTATAACTAAACAAGTCCCTGTTGAATAGCATAGTGAGTTAATTCAGCATTGGTTCTCAGCTGCATTTTTTCCAGAATGCGGGCTCTGTATGTGCTGATAGTTCCCACACTGAGATTCAGTAATTCTGCAATCTCTGATACCGTTTTCCCAGAAGCAATCATTTTTAAAACATTGAATTCACGGTCGGAAAGTAATTCATGTAACTGCTTGGAAGAATCCTGTGTAAGCTGGCTGGCCATTTTTTCAGCTATGGAAGGTGTGATATATTTTCTTCCCTGTAAAATATATCTCACTGCTTTTACCAGTTCTTCTCCAGCACTTTCTTTAGTAAGATATCCGGCTGCTCCCGCACGTAACACTCTCAAAGCATATTGATCTTCCGGGTGCATGCTGAGAATTAATACCGGTAATCCCGGCTTTTCTTCCTTCAGCAATTTTACCACTTCCAGTCCATTCCTCTCCGGCATTGTTAAATCACTGATTACAATATCCCACTCTGCAGAACGCGCCAGTTTCATTAATTCTTTTCCATTATTTACTTCTTCAATATGTACATCAGCAAACTCCTGCTCCAGTATATCTTTTAGTCCACGCCGAACAATGGAATGATCATCTGCAATCAGAATACGAATTAAGGTCGACATGAATTTTAGTTTAGAAATGTGAGGTTAAGTTATTAACTAAAATAAGTATGGAAATTATGCATTACTAAAACAGAACAGAATCACCGCAGAACCATCTCATAATATTTTCAGGGATTGACTTGATTTGTGAGGCAAACAAATATAGTTCTTATTTAATAACTATGCTTTCGTTGCTGGCTGAGGTTTTGTAAATTTGCAGGATATAAGGAGATAAATTTTAGTGCAGACTTCTACCAAAACGGTTGCTGCTGCTATTGATGCAGAGCTGGAAAAACAGGAAATCCTGAAAAGATACAGGGCACTCCTTCGCGCATGCAGATCAAATATTGATAAAGCTGCCAAAAAGAGAATCCGTTCTGCTTTTGACCTGGCCCTGGAAGCTCATAAGGACATGCGCCGCCGGTCCGGTGAACCATATATATATCACCCTATTGCTGTTGCCCAGATCGTAGCTGAAGAAATTGGACTCGGAACTACTGCCATTATCTGTGCTTTATTGCATGATGTTGTGGAAGATACCCATTATACGCTGGAAGATATGGAGCGTATGTATGGTAAAAAAGTAGCCGGGATTATTGATGGATTAACAAAAATTGCAGGGGTTTTTGATCATAAAAGTTCCTTGCAGGCAGAGAATTTCCGAAAGATGCTGCTCACCATGAGCGATGATGTTCGTGTTATTCTTATAAAACTTGCTGACCGCCTGCATAACATGCGAACGCTGGATAGCATGCCACGCGATAAACAGCTGAAGATTGCTTCGGAAACTGCATATCTCTATGCTCCACTGGCACACCGTCTGGGGTTATATGCAGTTAAAACGGAACTGGATGATCTGGCTTTAAAATATACGGAGCCGGAAGTATTTAATACGATTGCAACAAAGCTTCAACACTCGAAAAAGGAGAGAGATGCTTTTATAAAAGAGTTTACACGACCTATTCGTGAGACGCTGGATAAAGAAGGTTTTATTTACGAAATAAAAGGTCGTCCGAAATCATTGAATTCCATCTGGAATAAAATGAAAAAGCAGAGTGTCAGTTTTGAAGAGATTTATGATCTGTTTGCGATCAGGATAATTATTGATTCTTCTTATGAAACAGAAAAAGCGGATTGCTGGAAAGTATATTCAATAGTTACCGATTATTTCACACCGAATCCGGATCGTTTGCGCGACTGGATTTCTACACCGAAAGCAAATGGATATGAATCACTGCATACAACGGTGATGAGTAAAGAAGGCAAATGGGTAGAGGTGCAGATCCGTTCTGACAGAATGAATGAAATTGCAGAGAAAGGGTATGCTGCGCATTGGAAATATAAAGAGTCGAATGCAGAAAACGGACTTGATGAATGGATAGGACGTATTCGCGAGATGCTTGAAAATCCGGAGTCGAATGCTCTTGATTTCATTGATGATTTCAAACTCAATCTTTTTGCTGATGAAATATTTGTGTTCACACCATCAGGCGAAATACGCACATTACCAATTGGAAGTACTGCACTTGATTTTGCTTATGAAATTCACTCTGACATCGGAGCAAAATGTATTGGTGCAAAAATCAATCACAAGTTAGTTCCTATTTCACATAAACTGGATAGTGGTGATCAGGTAGAAATTCTTACTTCTGCAAAACAACATCCTAAAGATGACTGGTTAGGATTTGTAATCACAGCAAAAGCGAAATCAAAAATTAAAGCTGCACTTAAGGATGCGAAGAAACATGTTGCTGAAGAAGGAAAAGCAACTTTCGAACGTAAACTCCGCTCGCTGAAAATTGATGATTCGAATTTTAATATGAATGAGTTACTGTTGTTTTATAAACTTTCCAATGCAACAGATTTTTATCATCGTATAGGATTAGGTGCAATTGATTTAAAAAACCTGCGTGATTTCTTCGAGAAGAAAGAAGCCGGTGAACTTCCGGTACCTGCAAAAACAGAACATCTTTCGTTTGATGAGATTGTGCGGAATGTGAGAGGTAAATCCGATATGCTGGTGATTGGCGAAGGGTTGGAAAAAATTGATTATAAATTATCACCCTGCTGCAACCCTATTCCCGGAGATGATGTGTTTGGTTTTATAACAATTAATGAAGGAATTAAAATACATCGTACAAATTGTCCGAATGCAATTCAGTTGATGTCGAACTATGCATACCGGATTGTAAAAGCACGTTGGTTTGATCAGCAGCAGATTGCATTTCTTGCAGGAATAAAAATTACAGGAATGGATGATGTAGGTGTTGTAAATAATATTACCAAAGTAATTTCCAGTGAACTGAAAGTAAATATCCGCTCGTTAAATATTGAAAGTCTGGATGGATTGTTTGAAGGAACAATTATGTTATTTGTACACGATACAGAACATCTTCGCATTCTGATGAAGCGATTAAAAAATCTAAGAGGTATTATGAGTGTTATCCGGATGGATTAACTTAATATATATAAAGTAATGCAGGGCGGAGACGACATAAAAGTAAAAGTGAAAAAGATCCTGGAGGATTACCTGGAGAAAAACAACCTGCGTAAAACTCCTGAACGTTTTGCCATACTTCAGGTAATTTATGAGATGAATGATCATTTTGAAGTGGATGGATTATATGAAGTGATGAAAGTGAATAAATACCGCATCAGCAGAGCGACGATCTATAATACCATTGAACATCTGCTTGCCTGTGATCTTATTACCCGTCATCAGTTCGGTAAAAATCTTGCTCTGTTTGAACGGTCGTATGCCTACAAACAACATGATCATCTGATCTGTAACGATTGTGGAAAAGTGCTGGAATTCTGTGATCCGCGCATTCAGCAGATACAGAGCATGATGGGTGAGATATTGAATTTCAGTGTTACGCATCACTCTTTAAATCTTTTTGGCAAGTGCCGTAATCTCAGTGAGAAAGGATATTGTGAACATCTTCAGAAAAAACAGGTAAATTTGAACCCTGTTTAAAACCAAATCAAGAATAATGGAATTCGGATACCAGATAAGTGAGAAAGAAAAATATACATTGGTTCAGTTGTCAGGTAACCTGATGGAAAGAAATCAGGCCAATGAACTGATAGAAGAAATTAATAATCATACAGCCAAAGAAGTTCCCAATTTTGTAATTGATCTTTCCGGATTTAAATATATGAACAGTACAGGACTGAATGTGTTGCTCAATATTTTATCTGTTGCCCGTAAGTCAGGCGGCGAAGCAATAATCTGTTGTGTTCCTGAAAAAATCAAAACACTTCTGGTGATAACAAAACTGGTAAATGTTTTTTCTGTAAAGGATAATGAAGAACTTGCTGCTAAAGTTTTTTCTAATTAATAACTTTTTATTTTACTAACGATCGTAATTATATATATATATGAAAGCTGATGTATTACTGGGGTTGCAATGGGGGGATGAAGGAAAAGGAAAAATTGTTGATGTACTTGCTCCACGTTATGATGTGATTGCGCGTTTCCAGGGTGGACCGAATGCAGGTCATACACTGGAATTTGAAGGCATCAAACATGTGCTTCATACCATACCATCCGGAATTTTTCATCCAACAAAAGTGAATGTAATCGGTAATGGTGTTGTAATCGATCCGATAACATTTAAGAAAGAAGTAGATGCTCTTTCGAAAATGGGAGTTGATATCCGTAAAAATCTTTTTATCTCCCGTAAAGCACATCTTATTCTTCCAACACACCGTTTACTCGATGCAGCTTCTGAAGCCTTAAAGGGAAAGGAAAAAATCGGCAGCACATTGAAAGGTATTGGTCCGGCATACATGGATAAAACCGGTAGAAACGGATTACGTGCAGGTGATATGGAACATCCTGATTTCAGAAAAAGATATGATGCATTAGTTGTGAAGCATAAAGAGTTGTTATCATTTTATAATTACTCTTACGATCTGCAATTGATGGAAGCAGATTTTTTTGAAAGTATTGAATTATTAAAATCAATGAATTTCATCGACAGTGAATATCTGTTGAATGGTTATCTGGATGAAGGTAAAACAATGCTTGCAGAAGGAGCACAGGGTTCATTGCTGGATATTGATTTTGGTTCTTATCCGTTTGTTACTTCATCGCATACTATTACTTCCGGCACCTGTTCTGGTTTAGGTTTAGCACCATCACGCATTGGTGAAGTGTATGGAATATTTAAGGCCTATTGCACACGTGTTGGTGGCGGACCTTTTCCAACTGAATTAGAAGATGCAACAGGAGAAGAAATGCGTGAGCGCGGAAAAGAATTCGGCTCCACTACAGGAAGAGCACGCCGTTGCGGATGGCTTGATCTCCCTGCATTGAAATATGCTATCATGCTGAATGGCGTTACACAACTTATTATGATGAAGCCTGATGTGCTAAGTGGTTTTAAAACATTGAAGGTATGCACTCATTATATATATAAAGGGCAAACCATTTCTCACATGCCTTTCGATATTGTTAATAATACAGCAACACCGGTTTACCGTGAGCTGAAAGGATGGAATACTGATATCTCTACTCTTACTGATTCGGAAGACATGCCTTCTGAACTGAATGATTATATAGCGTACATTGAGCAGGAGACAGGTTTGCCGGTTACAATTGTATCTGTAGGTCCTGACAGAAAACAAACCTTACACAGACAGCTTGCAGTTCGTTAACGTGCCTGATTTTTTGAGTGTTTTCAACAGAAAGTTTACTATATATAAACAGCGGTTTCCCTTTCCCGTTATTTTTTTACTGCTGTTTGTTCCTGTAATTACAGTGGCGCAACAGAACCGCCAGGTGGAAATCAAACAGGCAAATACACTGGAAGGAAAACATATTAATGGCGAGGAAGTAAGGCAACTTACCGGTGATGTTATTTTTAAACAAGGCAACACGTTGATGTATTGTGACAGTGCTTTGTTTTATGAAAAATCGAATAGTATTGATGCATTCGGTAACATCAGGATTGAAGGTCCTCAAACAAATATGACGGGCAAAACACTGCATTATGATGGAAACACAAAGCAGGCTGTATTAACAAAAGAAGTGACACTTACTGATGGTAAGATGACGTTAACTACGGAACTGTTGAATTATAATACTGAAACAGAAATTGCAGATTATGCAACAGGTGGAAAAGTAGTGGATGCAGAAAATGTGCTTACCAGTGATAAAGGATTTTATTATTCAAAGGATAAAGTAGTTTTTTTTAAGGATCATGTGATACTGGTAAATCCTAAATATATTATTAAGTCGGATACATTAAAATATCATACACCTTCTGCCACATCTTATTTTTATGGGCCATGTAATATCAATAGTACAGGAAGTGACAGTTCTTATATATATTGTGAATACGGATGGTATAATACGCGTACACAGAAATCCTATTTCAGCAGAAATGCATATATACAATCAAAGGAAAACAGACTGGCCGGCGATAGTATTCTCTATGATAAAATTGCTGGTTTAGGAAGAGCATTTGGAAATGTAGAAGTAACAGATACGGTGCAGAAAGTAATTATATCAGGAGATTATGCATATGTGAATGAGAAAACACATCGTTCATTGGTGACTGGTAAAACACAACTGATAAAAATATTTGATAATGATTCTCTTTACATGCATGCTGATACACTTTATGCGCTTGATGATACTGTGGCAAAACAAAAAAGTTATTATGCTTACAATCATGTCAGGATTTTCAAAAATGATTTACAGGGAAAGAGTGATAGTTTAGTTTATACAACTGCTGATTCAACGATGCATTTTTTTAATGATCCGGTTTTATGGAATGGTGTTAATCAACTCACTGCGGATTCGATATCTTTAGTAGTTGGTTCCGGGAAAATTCAGAAAATGTTATTGCGCGTGAATTCATTTATTGCATCGCAGGAGGACTCATTGCGGTTTAACCAGGTGAAAGGAAAAGATATGACTGGTTTCTTCCTGGAAAATGAATTACGCAAGATACATGTAGTTGGCAATGGACAAACTGTTTATCATATCAGGAATAAAAAGAAACAACTGAGTGGAGTAAATCGTGCTGAGTGCAGCGATCTTATTATTTTTATCAATGAGAATGAAGTAAAAAGTATTTCTCTATTATATAAACCGGATGCTACGTTGTACCCAATCAAGGAAACCAATCCTGAAGAAATGAAACTGAAAGGATTTAGATGGAGATCTGCAATCCGTCCTGTTTCAAAGGAAGATATTTTTATCTGGAAATAAAATCTTCTTCAACAAACAGCAAACTGATTACTGCTTTGCTCCGAAAACTTTTTTAAGGATGTCATTGATTCGTGCTGCAGGATCCTTTCTTATTTTTAATTCTTCAGCAGCTACCAATTTAAAAAGTCCGTCCATTGCTTTTTGTGAAACATAATCATCCAGGTTAGGATTTACTTTTTTTACCATTGGTAATTTATTGTACTTCGTAAAAAGTGGGTTCCAGTATTTAGTGATTTGCACCTTCTTTAGTGAAGCAGAAATAACAGGTTTAAACTGTAAGCCAAGTTCTGTTGTGGTATTTCTTTTTAAATATTGTGTGGCTTCATCATCCTTACCTTTCAATATAGTAAGTCCATCCTGTATTGTTAAATTTTTTATCGCACCAAGAAAAATAGGAGCTGCTTTCTTTGCTGCATCTTCTGCTGCACGGTTCAATTGCTTTTCAAATTCTTTCACCTGCTTCTGCATTCCCAGGCTGTTCAAAGTTGTCATCATTTTTTTTGTTTCAGCAGGATATGGAATTTTTATCAGCGGGTTTTTGTAAAATCCATCCAGCTTCGATGTTTGCTCACTGGCTTTATTACTACCAACTGATAAGGCTTCTTTCAATCCTGAAACAATATCTTTATTACTTAAACTACTGGCATTTACAATTTGATTTGCGTGGTTAATAATCTGGTTGATCGTTTGTGCAGTTTGAGGTTTTGGCAACAACAGCAACAGCAGGCAGCAGGAAATATACTTTATCATGTTTGCGATTTTTAAAAATCTTACTGACAAAGATATTACCTGAATTAACTGTTGCATTTGTTGTTCACAACTACTTCATACTTTTACCAACACAAAATTTAACAACCATATAGATTTTCATTATGAAGGCAGAAATTATTACCATTGGTGATGAGCTATTAATAGGACAGGTAGTTGATACCAATTCAGCATGGATGGGGCAACAGCTCAATCTATATGGAATCAAGGTACACCAGATCACATCGGTTTCTGATGATGAGGAACATATTCTGAAAGCATTGAAGGAAGCAGAAGCACGTGTTGATCTGATATTGATTACTGGAGGACTTGGCCCTACAAAAGATGATATAACCAAGGTGACATTGTGCAAGTACTTCAATGTTTCTATGGTATTCAATCAGGCAGCATTTGATAACCTGGCAGAAGTGTTCAGACGTTTTGGTAAAGAGGTAACTGAAAGAAATCGTTCGCAAGCTGAAGTTCCGGAAAACTGTATTCCAATAATTAATAAAAGAGGAACGGCTCCGGGAATGTGGTTTGAAAGAG
>JBDTVD010000074.1:0-12641 GCA_040007375.1 Bacteroidota bacterium
CATCATAAAATAAAAAAAACCGGTTCTTACACGAACCGGTTTTTCAAAAAACAAATTACTTAAATCATTTTGCTGCATCCGCTTTTTTCATTCCTGAATGAGCCTTGTGTTTTGAATGATGTTTTGCAGAAGTTTTGTCCGACTTCATTTCTTCTTTTTTCGGTGCAGGAGCAGCCTTTTCAGCAGGAGCAGTTTTCATTGCTGGTTTAGCTGCCGGTTGAGTTTGTGCAAATGCAGTTGTTCCAAGGAAGGCAACAGCTGCAGCAAGTGTTAAAATCTTTTTCATTTGTATGTTTTTTTTAAACGGTGTAAAAGTGTATCGCTTCCTGTGAATACTTTATGAATTTAACTTTTCATTTTATCTGGCTATTCTGCCTGAAAAAATTGGTCATCTTCCTGCATTTCTTCTGTATTGTTTCTGTCAATTATTAACATTATTTTTACCGTAAGAAATTGAATATTTATTTCTGATTTCTCTTTTTCCCCTTATAACTCATACACTAAAATATCAATCACCTTAATCTCTTTCATATGGATAACTATACTCCACGTCCCGTACTGATTTATTCAGAAACTATTGAGATCACTTACTTCCTTGTAGGTTTTATTACCTTCCCTTCAGAAGTGCCAAACATAGTTGGAGGTGCTACACTCTATCCACCCGTAAATAACGAACTCCCTGTTTTATTATATTCTGAAAATACCAGCGAAGAATCAGAATTCAGAGTGAAGCAGATCACTCCATTTATATTCAAACAAGGTGTTCCCAGAGAGTTTGATGTACAGTTTGAAGACAGCAGCAACAACAGATATGCTAAAATCAAGACTTCTGCCAACCAGGGACATCCTGATCCGGTGTTACCTATGCTCTATCTTCCACGGCCTTTCATACTCGAGGATTCTGTTCCTCAGCCGGAAGAAACGGAGCCGGCAGTTACCTATTGTTTTTTGATGGATACCTATAAGGATGATGTTATTCTGGCTAACGGTGTTAATTTATCAATTGATTCAACAGGGAATGATAAAAATGTGATCATCACGCAGATTTATCAATTTCCTATGAATTCAATTATCGACACCGCTTCCTTTGATCTCAATGCACAGGGATATAATGAAGATGTTTTATTTAACTATGAAGATGCGAAAGTTTACATTCCGGAAAACGATTAATAATTTCCATTAATGCAGATTAGATCCTGCCTGTTGTGCTTTCTTTTTTTGTTGTTTACTGTTTCACTCAAAGGAAGTACTGACATTGATACAATAAAAATTAATGCATGGCTTTCACGCGCATTGATATTAATTAATGTGAATGTTGATTCTGCTGAATACCTGGCAAGACATTCACTGGAAGCATCAGAAAAGCTTCAGTTCCGGAAAGGCATTGCACGATCATGTATGCGACTTGGTGTTGTGATGAATACTTCCGGTAAAGTTGATTCTGCATTGTACTTCTTCAGGAACGCACTTGACATCAGGAGGAAGATGGATGATCAGAAAGGTGTTGCAGGTGCCTGCAGAGAGTTAAGTTATGTTTTCCGTGCAATCAATCAACAGGATTCTGCATTTAATTATTGTTTAGCTGCTCTTCGTATACAGGAAAAATTAAATGATCCTTCAGAACTTGGTATGAACTACCAGGATCTCGGTGTTTTATATATGGACTATGGCAACCTGGATGAAGCAAGCAACTATTTTATAAAAGCAATAGAAGTATTAAAGTCATCCGGCGACTCAACTTATCTTGGTCATGCATATAACAGTCTTGGCAGGCTTTACTACCAGCAGGAACAATATGATAATGCACTGAAATATTTTCTCACCGCTTTATCAATTAATGAAAAATCAGAAAATGTTATTGCATCCACCCAAAACATGACGAACATAGCAGCATGTTATGTTTCGGGTAAGCAATATATAAAAGCAAAATCTTATTATCATTCAGCTCTTAGCTATTATCTTGAAAATGGTTTTAACTCAGAAATAACTTTAATCTATCATTCACTCGGATCCTTGTTTATTGAAACGATGCAACTGGATTCGGCAGTTTACTATCTCAATAAATGCATAACATTATCTTCTTTAACTGGTGATAAAGATATTCAGGCGCTGGCCTATAATTCACTTTCAGAAGCCTATGAAAAAAAGGGTGATTTTAAAAAAGCATTAGAAGTACAGAGAATTTACTCGGAGATTAATGATTCATTGATCAACCAGGAGAAGATAAAGCAGATTGCTGATATGCAGACGAAATATAAAACAGAGAAAAAAGATAAAGAGATTTCCCTGCTTAATAAAGATAATGATCTTAAATCCGCAGAAAACAGGAGACAGCAATTGCAGTTATATTCTTCGCTTGCAATACTTTCTATCGCCGCATTTTTTCTTATAATTGTTTTTTATCAGAAAAATAAAATAACGAAAGAGAAAAAAAGGAGTGATCAGCTTGTTGATGATAAAGAAATGCTGATAAAAGAAATCCATCATCGCGTAAAAAATAACCTGGAAGTAATAAGCAGCCTGTTGGAATTACAGAGTGAATCAATGTCTGATGGTAAAGCAAAAGCAGCCATTGCAGAAGGACAAAGCAGAGTGCAGTCAATCGCTTTGATTCATCACAAGCTTTACCGTACGAATGATGTATCTGCAGTTCATTTTAAAAGTTTTGTAATGGATCTTTACAAGCAGGTTTCAGGAGTGTTTAAGCAACCGGATACAGAAGTGGAATTTCATCTTGACGCTGATGACTCACAGATAAGTATTGAAGCTGCGGTTCCAACAGGACTTATCATCAATGAACTTCTTACCAATACATTTAAATATGGCATCAATAAAAATCATCCAACTATTATCAGCATGAAGTTGATGGAGGGAAATAATAATAATACCAATATTATTATATATAGAGATAATGGTGCCGGAATGCCGGAAGATTTTGACATTAATCAATCAACTTCTTTAGGGATGAAAGTCATCCAGCTTTTAACGCGACAATTAGGAGGTGCACTAAAATTCTATAATGATAAAGGAAGTGTGTTTGAAATTCCTTTTAAAAATATGAAATAAAGAAGTTAAAAATCATTCTGCAATACAGCTATTCTTTTCTAATTCACTATGTTTCCAAAGAATAAACGCAGCTTCTCCATCCTTAACTCCGGATGATCTATCTTTATGAAATTCTAATTGATAAAGATGGTACGTAAGATACTTGATAATTTAAAAATTGCTTCTTTAAATAAAATGCAGGAAGCTTCCATTGAGGCTTCTCAAAAAGAAAATGACATTTTATTATTGTCACCAACAGGTTCAGGAAAAACACTGGCCTTCCTCTTACCATTGTTAAACAGACTTGATCCTGACGTTCGTTCTGTGCAGTCTTTAATTCTTGTTCCATCGCGTGAACTTGCCTTACAGATTGAACAGGTTTTTAAAATGATGAACACAGGCTTCAAAATAAATTGCTGTTATGGTGGTCATTCTACCAAAACAGAAAAAAATAATTTATCACATCCACCGGCAGTACTGGTTGGCACTCCCGGAAGAATCGCCTATCATATTGATCGTGCAAATTTTAATACAGAACATATTCATACATTGATACTGGATGAATTTGATAAAGCACTGGAACTGGGATTTCAGGATGACATGTCGTTTATCATCAGTAATCTCCGAAAACTTAAAGTGCGTGTATTAACATCCGCAACAAATATGGATACCATTCCTGCTTTTACAGGAATTAAAAAACCAGTTGAGTTGAATTTTTTAAACACAGATTCACCAACAACGGCAGGATTGCAATTAAAATATCTGCAGGCACCTGATGCTGATAAGCTGGAAATACTTTTTGGATTAATCTGTAAACTGCAAAATAAAACAACACTTGTTTTCTGCAATCATCGCGAAGCAGTAGAACGTATCAGTGCTCTGCTCACTGAAAAAGGATTATCACATGGTATTTTTCATGGTGGCATGGAGCAGGAAGACAGAGAACGCGAACTGATTAAATTCCGTAATGGCAGTCACCGCATGCTCATCACAACAGATCTTGCATCACGCGGACTGGATATTCCGGAAATAGAGGCAGTGATACATTACCAGCTTCCTGCATCACTGGAAATATATACACATCGCAACGGCCGCACTGCAAGGATGAATGCAAAAGGAACATCTTATTTATTATTATCCGCAGCAGATCATATACCTCCATTCATTACAGAAGCACCAGAGAAAGAAACATTACCATCAAAAAATATTTTACCTGAACAAACTCCATGGAGGACTTTATATATAGGTGCAGGCAAAAAAGATAAGATTAATAAGATGGACATCGTTGGTATGCTGTTGCAGAAAGGAAAGCTGGAAAAAGACGAACTTGGATTAGTAGAGGTTCTGGATTATTCTTCCTATGCATCAGTAAACACGAATAAAATTGAAGGTCTGGTTAAAATGATTAAAAATGAAAAGATAAAAAATAAAAAAGTCAAGCTGGAGATTTCCCGTTGAATTGGTAATTGCACTTTTAATTTCACTTTGACTTAAGAATAAATATGGCTTACCAGGAATTACTTCAATCTATACAAAATAAAGAAGACAACAAAGATGCATCGGTTTTAATTTCCTTAGTAAATGAAACCGGTATTCATAGAAATAATAAAACCCGTTTTTCAGAAGAGAAAATAAAAGAACTGATTTCATTACTTGAAAAAAATCGTGAGCTTGCTGATGACTTTCGCTCTTACCTGGTAAATTTATTCAGTAATTACAATGCTCTTTCTCTTTACACTGATGCAGGTATTTTACCCGGACATGGTTTTTTTGCAGAAGCATATAAAAGACTGGAGTATAAAATTCTGCCTCCTTTAAAAGATAAATCAAAAACAGAATATCTTGTCAGGAAAATTTTTTATGGTAAGACAGATTATCGTGTTATTGCTGAAATTGATGAAACATTGTGGTTGCAGTTGTTTGAAATAATTAATATTAACGCTGATATTTCCACATGGCAGCAGAACAATGTGAACAGCATATTAAATGCTTTGATGATTTTATCACAACGCATCACAGCAATCGGACTGGAACCGGAAATACTTGATAAGCTGCCTGCAATGGAGGATCTGCAGTCGCCTTTCTTTGCTTTGAACAGAGAAGTACAGCATTATGTAGATTCTTTTAAAGAGGATCCTGACTATATAAATAATAATCAGTTAGACTATCTGCAGATACTGGTGATGTGTACACAATGCACGGATAGCATTAATGAATTACATAAGCATAAAGACAGGTACGGAATCAGCATTCATCTTGCATATCTGATGTTGCGGCTCGAACAGCATGTTAAGAGACTTACCACATTACTAAAATTAATACATACAATCGAAAAGGCAGAATTTGATAAAACACTTTTTATTTTTATGTATGAAGTTGTGCATGCAGAAAATAAAAAGTACAGCATCCGCAAACATCTCAATGATAATCTCAGCCTCATTGCATATAAAATTACAGAACATACATCACGTGCCGGCGAGCATTATCGTACAGTAGACTGGAAAGAATATTTAGCCATGTTTAAATCAGCAATGGGTGGTGGTTTAATTGTTGCCTTTCTGGTTTTGTTAAAAGTACTTGCTCATCACCACCATTTTCCTCCCTTTGGAGAAGCTTTTATATATAGTATGATCTATGCTTCCGGGTTTATTACCATTCATCTGATGCATTTAACGCTGGCAACAAAGCAACCTGCTATGACAGCTAATACCATTGCAGCATCGCTTGATAATACGGAAAAGAATGACAGCAAAATGTTGAAAACGGTTCAGCTGATTGCAGAAATAACCCGTGCACAATTTATATCGCTGATCGGAAACATTATTATTGTTCTTCCGGCAGCATGGGTTATCGGATGGATTTATGCGATTATGACGGGGAATAATTTAATCACTCCGGAAGAAGCACATGATATGCTTATGAAAATGCATCCGTGGCAATCCGGTTCCTTATTCTATGCAGCTATTGCAGGAGTATTTCTAATGTCGAGCGGAATCATTGCCGGATATTATGACAATAAATTTGCATACGGCAGAATTCCTGAACGTATTCAACAACATCCGTTACTAAAAAAAATATTTTCAGAAAGAAGATTAAAAAAGATATCCGGTTATCTGCAACATAATTCGGGCCTTCTTCTGGGAAACTTATTTCTTGGAATTTTCCTGGGAACAGCACCATTGCTTGGAAGATTTTTCGGATTGCCAATTGATGTAAGACACGTTACTCTAAGTACAGGAAATTTCGGACTGGCATTGCAAAGTGGTGATGTAGATATTCCAGGAAGTTTACTTTTTCAGATTAGTTTATCTATTCTGTTTATGGGATTAATTAACCTGTTCGTGAGTTTCGGACTTGCCATTTATATTGCAGTAAGATCGAGAAGTTTGAATATCTCAATAAAACGAAGAATCACACAGGCGATTACCGGATATTTCAAAGAGAAACCTTTAGATTTTTTTATTCCTCCTTCTACAATAATAAAAGAAGAAAATAAAGTGGCAGAATAATATGACAATTAGATTTATTGAATCATGCCCGCAATTAAATATTTTGTTCACCTTTACATGCTGTATATATAAGTAAACATGAATCAGATTAATGCCCAACCTCAATAAGAATATCCGATATTAACTATCCCTGTTAATAAAAACAAAAAACAGACAATAGGCTGACAATCTGAATTAACCTCACCAATAACTTAGATGCTGCTTAACAGCATTGATATTCCTTTTTACTCCTAAGCTTTTGTAATGCGAAAAAACTTTCTCAATTACTTTCAAAAATCCGGTAATTTCTCTTTTGCCGATAGTCAATCATTAGTACGTCAGGTGCAGATCAGGAGAGAAAAGGACTCTCTCAAAACCAGCGTTGGCTTATCTATTGTACAAAGTATAATATGTATGTATTGTGGAAAAACAGGGTCAGAAGTTAGCTCTTCGAAAGGTGCTTTCAACTTTGTTTAACCAACATAAATCCAGTTATTATATATAACCATGCATAATTCAGAAATTGAAATTCTTTTAGTGGAGGATAATTTTCATGATGCCGAACTTACTATCCGTGCACTACGGAAAACCAACATCACTAATAAAATAATACATTTAAAAGACGGAATTGAGGCAATTGAGTTTTTACATGGTAATGGAAAGCAGGAAGAAAAAAGTGTAACTAATATGCCTAAGCTCATCCTGCTGGATCTCAATATGCCAAAACTTGACGGTCTGGAAGTACTAAAGTTAATCAAAGAAAATCCTAAGACTAAAATAATTCCTGTAATCATATTAACCTCCTCCAAAGAAAGTCCTGATATTCAAAAGGCATTTCTGCTTGGAGCAAACAGTTACCTTGTTAAACCAGTAGCATTTGAGGGCTTCCTGAAATCCATAAATGACATTGGATACTACTGGCTTATTTCAAATCAACACATCGCATAATGCCTGACACAAACAAAATAAAAATTCTTCATTTAGAAGATGTATCTGACGATGCAGAACTCATTGAAAGAAAACTACAGAAAGGAAATGTAATTTTTGACATACTGGTAGTAGATACAAGAGACGAATTTGAAAAATCTCTTAAAGAGTTTGCTCCTGATATTATACTTTCAGATCATACATTGAATGGTTTTAATTCAATGGATGCATTAAGTATTGTAAAAAAATCCGGAATAAATATTCCTTTTGTTTTGGTTACAGGAACGATGTCAGAAGAGTTTGCTGTAAAAGTGATGCGTGAAGGTGCCAGTGATTATATTCTTAAGGATCACCTCGACAGACTACCGGAAGCAATTTCCAGTGCCCTCGAAAAAAATCATGCTGAAAATGACACACAGGTATTTCTGGAACTTCAGTCGAGCAATGAAAAAAAATTCAGGCATACGCTGAACTCCATGCTTGTTGGTGTGCAAATACATGATTTTAACTGGAATTATATATATGTAAATGATGCCTATTTAAACTTCAGTAAATACCGGAAAGAGGAATTGCTGGGGCATACATTGATGGAAATATTTCCTGGCATGAAACAAACACCATTATTTCATGCGATGCAACGATGTATGCAACTGCGGATTTCAGAACAACTGGAAACAGAAATTGTTTTTACAGATGGTTCATGTTATTATTTTGAAATAAGTATTCAGCCCATTGCAGAAGGAATTTCTGTGCAGTCAGTTGACAGAAGTGAGCAGCAAAAAATTAAAGAGAAACTGATAAAAGCAAACAGGCTCTATGCATTCATCAGTGCCATTAATCAAAGTATTGTGCATATTAATGATGAAATTTATCTTTTAAATAATGCCTGTAAAATTGCTGTGGATATCGGTGGATTTAAAACTGCATGGGTTGGTATTGCAGAAAGTGAGAAGAGTGAATTAAAAATTATAAGTATTGCAGGCGATAAGGTTGCAGTACAACAGATACAAGGAAATGGATTTACAAATGAAAATAATTCGCTTACCGAAGGAACTCCCTCCTGCAAAGTTTTTAAAAGTGGACAATATATAGTGAGCAATTTTGCACAGGATGATCCGGAATTAATTCTCTGGAAAAAAGAACTCACCAACCATAAAATTAAATCCAGTATTTCACTTCCGCTGTTCAGGTTCGGCCATATAACAGGAGTAGTTGGCTTTCACTCTTCCAATGAAAATTTTTTCGATGAAGAGGAAATTAATCTATTAAAAGAAGCAAGTCGTGACCTGTCATTTGCTCTGGAGAATATTGAAAATTCAAGACGACTTAAAAATGCAGAAAAACTTCTTGCATTAAATGAAAAACGTTTCCGTGCTTTAATTGAAAATGGCACTGATATGATTTCACTTTCAACGAAGCATGGTGCTATGATTTACGGAAGTCCTTCGATAAATAAAGTCTTTGGATATTCAGCGGAAGAAATTCAGGACAGTTTAGTATTTAATTATATTCATCCCGACGATATAGATGCTTACATTGAAAAAAGAAATGTAATTTTAAAAATTCCGGGAGCATCTTTCTATCATCAGCACCGGCTATTGCATAAAGATGGGCATTGGATCTGGTGTGAAGTAACTGTTACAAACATGCTTGAAGAGCCAGGCATTAATGCACTTGTTTCCAACTTCAGAGATATTTCTGAAAAGAAAAAGATGGAAAAACAACGGGAGTTTGACAAGAACAATCTGAATGCATTAATTAACAGCACCAACGATCTGATGTGGAGCATCGACAGAGATTTTAATCTTATCACATTCAACAAACCATTTGAAGAAATTATAAAACTGGCAACAGGAACTTTACTACAGAAAGGAAATAATATTCTTGATTCCGGTTTCAGTACAGAATGGTTGCAACGTTACAAAATGCTTTGTGAAAGAGCGTTTGCTGGTGAATCATTCACAGAAACAGAACATGGAAATTTTCTTACGGAGTCCTGGTCAGAAATATCTTACTTTCCAATATGGGAAGGAGATAAAGTAATTGGTACAGCCTGTCATTCCCGTAACATCACAGAAAGAAAAGAAGCAGAACAAAAGCTGGAGCATGAAAATAATGAACTATCAAAAGCCAATCAGGAGCTTGATTTCTTTGTGCATAGTGTATCTCACGATCTGCGTGCACCGCTAAACTCCGTTCTTGGTTTAACATCGTTAATACAGAAGGAAAGCATCGAACCATCTACTTTAAAATATACAGGAATGATCAGGGAATCGGTGAACAGGCTCGATGATTTTGTTAAAAATATTCTCAACTATTCTTACAATAACAGAACAATACTTGATGTTAAAATAATTGCTGTTCAGAAAGCCATTACTGAAATAGTGGATTCATTAAAGAACATGAAAGATGCGGAAGGAATTCATTTTGAAATTGCAATTGATAAAAAGCAGATTTTTTATTCCGACAGGCAACGGTTCAATGTTATATTTGAAAATCTTATTTCAAATGCAATTAAATATCACAAAAAAAATGTGGAAGGCAGGTTTATAAAAATAAAGAGTACTTGTGATGCTGATGAGTTATGCATAGAGATAACTGATAATGGTATTGGCATTGCTCCGGAATATCATGATGCAATATTTGATATGTTTTTCCGGTCACCCGGTAATAGTGAAGAAGGTACCGGAATCGGATTATATATGGTTAAAGAAATTGTAGAGCGGCTGCAGGGTTCTATTTCTGTAAAATCTTCTTTAGGAATTGGTACTACATTCTCTGTAATGCTGCATAATTTTAATACCACCCTGGCTGACGCTACAGTAAAATAGTTTATTTCTTCAGTTTTTTTTTAAGGTCTGCCTGTTCCATTGCTATTCGAATGGATTTTATAGCTTTGTTTTTCTTTAACAACTATGACAGAAAAATCGACTACGCGAATAAATAAATTTCTCAGTGAAGCCGGATATTGTTCACGCAGAGTCGCCGATCAGCTTATCAGCGAGGGACGTGTGCTGATTAATGGCAAAGTACCGGAGATGGGAACAAAGATTACTGATGATGATGAAGTAAGTGTTGACGGAAAGATCATTTCAGTTACAAAAGATAAACTTATATATATTGCTTTTAACAAGCCTGTTGGAATTGTATGTACAACAGATGTAAAAGCAGAAAAAAAGAATATCATTGAATACATCAATTATCCAAAACGCATTTTTCATATTGGCAGGCTGGATAAAGACAGTGAAGGATTGATCCTTCTTACAAATCATGGTGATATTGTAAATAAAATTCTTCGTGCCCGTAATAACCATGAAAAGGAATACCTGGTAACAGTTGACAAACCGGTAACTCCTGAATTTATAGAAAGCATGCAGAACGGAGTGCCGATTCTGGATACAGTAACTCAGAAATGTTTTGTTGAGCAGAAAAATAAATATGTCTTTCGTATTATTTTAACGCAGGGACTAAACCGGCAGATACGCAGAATGTGTGAATACCTTGGCTTTGGAGTGGAGAAGCTGAAGCGTATCCGTATAATGAATATACACCTTGACATGCCTGTTGGTAAATGGAGGTATTTAACAGATGAAGAGCTTACTGAAATCAACAGACTTGTGGAGTCGTCAGCAAAGACTTTTGATGGCAAAGAATAATTACTGATATTAGTTTCCAAAATAATTCTTTAAAGAATATATATACATGGAATTCGGATTGATCACATTTGCCGATATGGAACCGGAAGTTGTTCCTGGAAAAGGAATTAATGGAAAGCAACGCATCAGCGATCTGATGGAAGAAATTAAACTCGCTGATGAATTAGGTCTGGATGTATTTGGTGTGGGCGAACATCATCGTAAAGATTATGCGGTTTCCTCACCTGCAATAATACTTGCTGCAGCAGCAGTTGTTACAAAAAATATAAAGCTGTCGAGTGCAGTTACTGTTTTAAGTTCTGATGATCCTGTTCGTGTGTACCAGGATTTTGCAACAGTGGATCTTTTATCAGGAGGGCGTGCAGAAATTATGGCTGGCAGAGGTTCCTTCATTGAATCTTATCCATTGTTTGGTTATGATCTGAATGATTATGATGAACTGTTTACAGAAAAGTTAGAATTGCTTCTACAATTAAATAAGAATGCAGTTGTAACATGGAAAGGAAAACATCGCCCATCGTTTACCAATCTTGGAGTTTATCCACGACCATACAATGAATCTATTCCTGTATGGATTGCTGCGGGAGGAACACCAGCATCTGCAATAAGAGCCGCGAAATTGGGATTACCATTAACATTAGCCATCATCGGTGGAATGCCGGAGCAGTTTGTTCCCTTTATAAATCTCTATCGTGATACTGCAATGAAAGAAGGTCGTGATATAAATACTTTGCAGATCGGAATCAACAATCATTTTTATGTGGGAGAAGAATCACAAAAAGCAGCTGATGAATTTTATCCTTATTATGCAACAATGATGAATCGTGTTGGTGGTGAAAGAGGTTGGCCACCATTATCAAAACAGCAGTATGAACATTTACGTTCTCCGAAAGGTGCATTGATGGTGGGTAGTCCGCAGCAGGTGATTGAAAAAATATTATATGAGCATGAATTGTTTGGCAACACCCGTTTCATGGCACAGGCAAGTGTTGGAAATGTTCCGCATAATTTAATTATGAAATCGATTGAGTTGTTTGGAAGCGTAGTTGTTCCGGCAGTGAAGAAGAGTCTTGAGTAGTGAGCTTTGAGTTCGGAGTTTTGAGTTCGGAGTTCGGAGTAAATAAAAAAATATCATCTATATTCATGTCATTTCCATTTCATGTCATCTCGAGCTTGTCGAGAGCCCTTCTTAAATGTTGAGAAGAATTAAACAATAAAAGATATCACATGTTCCACAGATAAAGTAAAAAATGCGCACCATCAACAACATCACCTACATCCGTGCAACAGAAAAAGATATTCAGACCTGTATTGATTTAAGAATTATTTTTCTTTCTGAATACTGGGGAGAGCAAAGTAAAGAGGTTCTCGATCCTTTTAAACATCATTTAAAAAAATACCTGGAATATGCAATTCCTGAAAACAAATACATCTGCTGGATTGCAAAAAGCAAAAATACTATTGCAGGAGTTGGAGGAATGACAATAAGGGAACAACCCGGAAGTTTTAAAAACCCTACCGGACG
>JBDTVD010000075.1:0-12542 GCA_040007375.1 Bacteroidota bacterium
CAGTTGCATAATGCCGGTCAGAAAATATTCGGCGAGAATTATGTGCAGGAACTTACCGTTAAACAGCAGGAATTATCAAAAGATATACAGTGGCATTTCATTGGTCACCTGCAAAGTAATAAAGTAAAACAGATTGCATCAGCCGTAAACCTTATTCATAGTGTTGACAGCTTAAAGCTTCTTAAAGAAATTAATAAGTGTGGTGAACAGAGTGGGATTATCATCAATTGCCTGCTGCAGATTTATATTGCAGAAGAAGAAACAAAATTCGGGTTTGATATAAAGGAAGCAAATGATGTAGTGCAAAATACTTCTTCATTAAAAAACATCAACATAAAAGGCCTGATGGGAATGGCAACCAATACGGATAATACCAGCCAGATTGAAAAAGAATTTAAACAGTTGTATTCACTTTATACTGATTTACAAAAACACTTCTCATTAAGTATTTTAAGCATGGGAATGACAGCAGATTATAAAATTGCCTTACATTGCGGCAGTAACATGATAAGAATCGGCAGTGCGTTATTTGGAGAGAGAGGTTAGTTGTTAGGAGTTAGGAGTTAATGAAAAACAAATCCAGTCATTTATAATTTTGAATTTATAATTTATAATTTAAATCAGAATGATTTCAATAGCAATACATGGCGGAGCAGGAACTATTCTCCGCTCACAGATGAGTGCAGAAAAAGAAATGCAATACAGAACAGCTTTACAGAATGCATTAAATGCAGGTTATGCTGTACTTGAAAAAAATGGATCATCACTGGATGCTGTGACGGTTGCAGTAACGGAACTTGAAAATAACCCATTGTTTAATGCCGGTAAAGGTTCTGTGTTTACTTATGATGGTTTGCATGAGATGGATGCATCTGTTATGCGTGGTGATACACTTGAAGCAGGAGCAGTTGCTGGTGTGAGAGGAATTAAAAATCCTGTTGTTGCAGCGCGTGCAGTGATGGAAAAAAGCGAACATGTTTTTTTATGTGGTGCAGGTGCTGAAACATTTGCTGCCGAACAGAAAATTGTTTTTGAAAAAGATGATTATTTTTTCAACCAGTTCCGGTATGACCAATGGCAGCAGGCAAAACAGGAAGGCGTGGTTCAGTTGGATCACAGCAGTGAAAAAAAATTCGGAACTGTTGGTGCGGTTGCCTTTGATTGTAATAATAATCTTGCTGCTGCAACATCAACAGGAGGCATGACAAACAAACGTTACAACAGAATTGGTGATAGTCCTGTTATTGGTTCAGGAACGTATGCAAACAATGCAACATGTGCAATCAGTTGTACCGGACATGGTGAATTTTTTCTTCGTGCTGTTGTTGCTTATGATATTTCCTGCCTGATGGAATATGCTGGTTTATCACTGGAAGCTGCATGCAGAAAAGTGGTGAATGATAAACTGGTAAAGATTGGTGGTGAAGGTGGTTTGATTGCAATTGATCACAATGGAAATATATGCTTGCCTTTTAATTCAGATGGAATGTATCGTGCTTCACGAAGAAACGGTGAAGATGCTTTTATTGCAATATATAAAGACTGATTTGCCTCCTTCGTTATAAAACTACGGATGCTGAGGGGCAATTTGAAAATTTGAAGATTTGAAGATTTGAAAATGAAAAAATTTAAATCTTACTATAATCAGAAGTCATTAAAACATCCCTGAGCAGGTCCACCCTTCGACTTACTTTGCTTTCCGGATTTGCGATTACAGCTTTGATAAATCTGCCATTTAATTCCGAAATATATATCCACACCAAAAGCATTTGAAATACCAGTGTACGGACCAATCATATCTGTACCCAGAGTGAAAACTCCGTAACGGATAGCAAGACCAATTCTGTTACGGTAGTAATCATATAAACTATATGGAATAGCTATTTCAAATCTTTTTGTTTCATATCGTGCAGTAATGGAAATCTGATTCGGACGTTTAATCATGTAATCACTTAATGGCAACCGTTGTATCACAGAAAAATTAAAATATATATTAGGTGAATAAGCATAATCAAACTGCATTGATGCAGCAGCAGGAGTAAACAGGTTATATGTATTTGCGGTAAGACCTGCTTCCGGCAAACCATAAAACTGCGTATTGAATGTAGAGTCAGAAGCAGAGAAGCTGCCCAGTTTTAAAGTATCAATGCCAAACCAATCTGTTGAAACATCATCAAAAACATATTTATGTGCATTCGTATTCCATTTGATTCTTCCGATATCAATTAATGAAAATCCAATTTTATAATCATATTTTTTCTGTGCCTTTCCATTAAAGCATGGATTGTAAGCTGCATCATTTCTGTTACGGTAATACTGCACACCAACTGAAGTACTGAATCCACCACCTTTCTTACTTAATGCATCGGATGCTCCATTATTTCCTCCATCTACCGAAGCATGTCCGTATTCAGCATTGGCAACATAAATCTGCCAGAGTGTATCAGCCTGCACATTATAATTAATATCATTTATCAAAAGATAAACGCTATTCATTCCATATAAATAATTCAATGTAATACCACCAGTGAGAAAGCTGGTTTTATCATCCATCAATAATAAACCACCTGTAATTCCGGCTTCATTATAATTCATTGCAGCTATTGCAGCATTTCCTCCACTGTAATTAATTTGTTGTTGCGGAGTATAATCAAATCCTTCCTTCATAAACTTTGCAAGATGATAAGGAATACCAGTTGCACTTAATCCCACTTTTGTAGAAACATGAAATCCCAATCCCCACTTTTTACCGGAATACA
This sequence comes from Bacteroidota bacterium, assembly GCA_040007375.1. Taxonomy (GTDB): domain Bacteria; phylum Bacteroidota; class Bacteroidia; order AKYH767-A; family OLB10; genus JANOXC01. The sequence continues at coordinate 2,760 of JBDTVD010000075.1, forward strand.
TTAGTGATGGTAACTTTATATATGCAGAACCAAATGCTTTTTTATCATTTTTTGTATAATTATCAGTAAATCGTTCTTCATTCACGGATTCACCTCTTACACCTAAACGGATAGCTCTGCTGTTTCTTTTCAGAAACATATAATTGTTCATCACAGAAACATCGGCTGATAGAAAATGAATTTCCCATTTAAAAGGATTTGCAACAATAGAAGCAGGATTTAATTCATGCCCCATAGTACCGGCATAATTGCTATTTGCAATTCCCCACATTTCCTGACTGAAGGAATTCAAACCAGAGAATACCAATATTCCGGTAATAAGAAATTTCCAGATTTTCACTCTCAATTGCATCCTGAATTAAACGTTAAATTTCGAGTTTTAGTTTTTGTAATGCTACTCAATGTGTATAAATGGCTTACATATGACGATTTGGAGAAAAAACCGACATTAATCAGTAAAGTAAAAAGTTAGTGCCAATGGAATGTATTAATTGTAAGATATCAGAAAGCAGATACTGCAAGGGTTTTAAGTTCCATAAGTTTGCAGTACGAAAAGTAAGGGTGTCTTAATCAGAATAATCGCCTGCAAATACTATTGTAAGAAAATACCTTTGCTGGCCTGAAATGAATGCATAGTTTTATAAAATATGTGGATTCCTGATTTATTAACGCTAAAAAATACAAGATGCTTAACTGGGTGATTTTGATAATTGCTGGAATCTTTGAAGTATGTTTTACTACCTGCCTGAGCAAGGTAAAAACATCCACTGCGCAAGAGGCTCCATGGTGGTGGACAGGTTTCACGGTTTCACTATTTCTGAGCATGTACCTCCTCTATAAAGCAAGCCAGCATATTCCAATGGGAACAGCTTATGCAGTATGGACAGGAATTGGTGCTTTTGGAACGGTGATTATCGGCATCCTGCTCTTTAAAGAGCCATCCGATGCCTGGAGAATATTCTTTCTTACACTTTTGATTTTCTCTGTAGCAGGCTTAAAAATGGTTACAGCGAAATAAACTGATCAATGTTTAAACAGTATCGAAACAGTTATACAATGTGCGTATGAACTTATCCTCTATGAAGGCATCATATCCCTCAGGACGTAACCATGTCTTTCTCATTTTGGATTCGATGTTCAAAGAAGTCTGACGCTCGTTAACTTCTGCAATATGTAATTCAATCTTAACGCCAGGCTTGAGCATGTTACCCCTTGTTTTTGCACGGATAACACCATTTTTTTCATCCGCTTCAATAATTGCAAACTTGCGTCGCTGCAAGGCTTTCAGACTCATTTCATACACCTGCTGCTGACGGAAAAAAAATGATAGTTTATTCATTAAAAATGTGGTTGATCCAACAAATGTAAACCCTAAATACCGCATTAACAACTTTCAAGTTGTTAAATTATAAACGGGAGTTGGGTAAAACTTTCTCCCTTTTCCCATTATAATCCGTGTTGGCAGCATTATTTACTGATATTTTTGAACTCATATAAAAACATACAACTTATGAAAATCCAACTCCTTTTTGTGGCCATTGCAATAAGCTTTGCATCCTGCAAAAATTATAAAGATGAATTAGACCAATCGAACCGTGAACGTGATTCATTGTTCATGATCATTGACACACGTGATTCCTCAATCAACGACTTCCTGGAATCTTACAACCAGATCCAGGTGAACCTTGACTCCATTGCAAATAAAGGAAACACGATCTCAAAAAATATGAGCAGTGAAGGACAGGTTAAATCATCACGCGAACGCATTAATGAAAACATTGAAGCAATTAATAATTTAGTAGAAGAAAACCGTAAAAAAATTGCTGAACTGGACAGGAAACTAAAAGCTTCAGGAAATAAAAACGGTAAGCTACAAAAGATGATTGAAACACTGAATGCAAAAATTGCAGAGAAGGATAAAGAATTAACAGATCTTAATGATCGTCTTAATGCAATGAATGCAAACATTACACAACTTCAAACCACAGTTGATACATTAAATGTAGTTACTGCAAATCAGTCGAGAACAATTTCTGATCAGACTGCAGCTATGCATACAGCCTATTACATAGTTGGTAAGTCGCGCGATTTACAGGATATGAAAATTATTAATAAAGCAGGTGGTTTGCTGGGAATGGGAAAGACATCACGTTTGAGTGATAACATTGATAATTCAAAATTTACAAAGATTGATTACACACAAACTACTACCATTCCTGTAAATGGTGATAACGTAAAAATTATAACATCACATCCTGTAGATGCGTATGGTTTGGAAAAAGAAGGGAAAAATAAAGTCACCAACCTTCGTGTATCAAATCCGGATTTATTCTGGAGTGCATCCAAATATCTGGTAATTATTATTGACTAATTTGTTTTCATATATATAAAAAATCCCGCAGTTATAACGACTGCGGGATTTTTTATATATACTATTTTAAATGACTAATTAATTTCAATATCCATTTCCGCAGCCTGAACCGCATCCTTTCTTCCGATATCAACAACGGCAGTTACAGTATATTTTCCTTTTGGCATATCTGCCGGAACAGGGAACTTCATTAAACGGGCACCACCGGGAAGGATAGTAAATGCAGAAGGCTTTGAACGTTGCTCACTACCTGACTGCAGATTGGTATACTCTATATATGTTGCGCAATCCAGTATTGCCTCGCCGGTATTTTTAGTTATTATTTCCAGGTATTTTACACGACCGGTATCAGAAACAGTTTGTTTAAAGCTGGTAATTTCCGCCTGCTTTAAAGTTACGCTGGGTGGTGTCTGGAAAACATGCACTACAAACTGGAATGTTTCCAGGATACCCATACCTACTCCATCCTTTGAAGTATTATTTGCTTCACTTCTTTCTTTTGCCAGCTTCAGTATCATAGTTCCCCACTTTACCTTATTTGCTTCGGGCAGATTGGGCAGATCAATAACTACTTCCACATCCTGCGACTTCCCGGCTTCCAGATCAAAAAATGAAGGAGAAGCACTCATATATACAGAACAGGAATGCTCACTTTCACCTGGCTTCATCAATTGCGTTTTTCCATCAGCTCCGGGAGCAGCAAAATCCCCAAACGAAAGTGTGAACGATTGTGATGTTGTTGAATTGTTGGTAACGTGAACAATTTGTTTCTTCACTTCACCCGGACCTGCTTTAAAATACAGTCGGCTTGGTGACAAGGATACACTCTGAGCATTGATTCTGATCAGCCCTGTTACCAGTAAAATGGCAATGGTAATGTAAGATTTCATGATTTTAGTTTCAGTTATAAGTTGAACTCTTTTACTGGTTTTCCTCCACCAGGGTTCCATCTTTACTGAATTTTTTTACTTTAAAACTCCTTTCCTTTTCCCGGATGCGGAAACTTACGTGGTAAGATTCTACTTTTCCGGTAAGACTGAGGATGATCATATTCTGATCGAGGATAAAATCTCCGTCGATTGCATTCTGGTTGATGGAGATTCTATAATCACCCATAGGAACAAAAAGATCAAAATGGCCATCATTATCAGTAAGTGTAGAGTAAACACGACCTGCTGAATCAACAGCTGTAACTCTGATACGTGAAATTTCAGGTTTCCTGGTGTTTGCAGAATGTACATTATAATCAACACCTATTCCACCACCAAGATGTACACCTTTTGAAAATGCAACAGGAATAGTTTTATTCTTATCAAGAACTATTGTCTGATTGCCGGTAGGAAACCATCCGGAGTTTTCAGTGAGTGATAAAGAAGTAATTATATATATACCTGCAGGAAGATTACGGAAAATGGCAATACCTTTATTATCAGTTATCACTTCCTGTCCCCTGCTGTCTAATACCATGTCGCCTGTTGAATCAGGATGTTCCGGTTTTATAGTGATCAAAACATTTTCCAGCGATTCTTCATTTTTATCCTGTTTCATATTTCCGTTCAGATCACGGAATGCAGTAATGGTTGCTGTATTGAATCTTTTACCAGGAATTGGAATTCCAAAATCTTTTTTCAAACCTACTCCAACTGTCAGATCTTTATAAGAAGTTGGTTCATTGTTGATATCGTTTAAACGATTGGAATTTTCCAGTTTAACAATTTTTTGTGAACTCACGAGGAACTCTGCATATATATTAAACTGCCATCCGCTTTTAGCGTAATAAAATAATTCAGGTCGTAATCCTAAACGACCTTTTCTATATATAGATTCGTAACTGTAATTTACTGTTGGTTCCAGTGAAAGTGTACCTGGCATTAACCACATTCCATAATAAGCATTCAGGAATATAGACTGGTGATTGATACCATATTTTGCAAAACGGATATGTTCAAATGCCTGGTAAGGACCGTAATTGTAACGCATGTTTGCATTAAAACTTTTATAACGGATAGTTGATCGAACCTGTGCTGTAAAATATCCTGGTATGTCGTAATCAGGAAGATTTACATACGAGCCAAAGAACGTTGATACAAACCGTACCTGTGATTTCATGGAAGGATGAAAATCAAAACCCAATCCTTTTGTGATATAATGGATGTTTAATAAATCATCATCATACCACGCTGCGCGGAAAGAATGATTGCTCGTTTTATTATTTACCTGCAGACGTAATTCATGTCTTCTGCTGGTGCTTTTCAATCCGTCGAAACGCACACCCTGTGTGTTGTAATAAACAGGTTCCTGGTGATACCATGCATGAGTAGTTGACCAGGTATATCGTTCGGATTTTTTCCATGAAGCACCTGAACTAAGATTTATAATTCCACGATATCCTGAATAATCTTTTGATCCGTAATCAGCAGAAAAACGTAATCCGAACGCGCGTACTTGTCCGGAATAACCAAAGCTTCCACCATAACCGGTAACATTTAATTCCGGAATTGCCTCATAATACTTCTCTGTTGAATAACCGAAACGGCCTGAAAATATATGTACTGGTGTCAATTTAAAATCAGCTCCTGCAACACCGAGCATACCATTCAGTTTACTGATATTATTATACGACTGCTGATAATAACCAACCAGTGTAAGAGATTTATTCAATTCAAATTCATCTCTCAATCCTATTGTTCTCACAGAAGGATTTGTAAAGAGGTCAGGATTCTGTATATATAAAGCTCCGATTTTATTTTTCCCGATTTTATATTCTCCTTTCACACCACGGCCTGAAGGTGTTAAACCAAAATTCCGCCATCCTGTAATATTACCCACTTCAACAGAACCCTTCCTGGTGAAATAACCGATGTAATGATAATTTCCTCTGAAAGCTTTTTCATTATAATACTGTTGTGAAAAGAAAGTTTGAAAACGATAAACCAAAGTGCGTGATCTGGAAAGAAAAGTTGTTCCATAAAAATTCAGACTCAATGATGTGGATGCTTCGAGAAGATTATCGATGCGCATCTCCATTGTCATTGGCAAAACCTGTCTGCTGAACTGATTAAATTTAATCTCATTTCTGTTCCTCTTAAAGCTAACTGTTGTTTTCCATATTCTTCCGGGCGATTGATCTTTATTCGTAGCCTGCACAGCAATACGCACAGGATATGTTTCTGAAGATTTATAATCATCCTGTGATCCACGCTGAAATCCACCCATATTGGTAGCTTTCAACTTAGTGGTAAAATTAAAAACAGTATCTGCTCCGGGAAGCAAACTAATATTGAAGTATTGTGGCACCTCATTCATTTTACTATCCAGAATCTTAAGCTGGAAATGCGGTGTTAATTTAACAGTATACCATTCAATGGCATTACCTGTATTTCGTATACTGAAGGTGAAAGAAGAAGTATCACTGTTATTAATAAAATAATTATCAGCATGATCAGCAGTTGCAACCCAGTTTGATTCACTTTCAATAGCAAGATACCAGGATGCTGATGCAAACTGCAGTTTACTTGATTCATCAATCAATCCTGCTGATACAAAATAACTCGTGCTTCCGTTATCCTTTCCTTTCAATAGTAATTTAACAGGAATAAAAAGTGAGTCACCTGCATTCACCTGATACAATGCATCAAATGATTTAGTAGTTGTCCAGTTTTCAGGAATTGACAAACTGAGATAAAAATTAATTTTCTTTTCTGAACCGTTTACAACACGCAGCACATTAGAAGCCATTTCACCTGCTTTATATTTCGACTGTTCATCACGGAAACTTACAGATACTTTCACTCCATAAGAAAACGTATTGCATAAAAACATCAATGCCAGGAACGTAATCATTCCGGCAATTGAAACCTTATTAAAGGATGTTTTTAACTGCATTACTTTTATAAATCTGCTATTACGATAAAATCAATTCTAAGTGTATATAATCCCGGACGGAATGATAATCCCGGAACAAGTTTTAAGTCTACTCTCATTTTATAACATTCCGGATCTGCTAAATAATCTCCCGGAGCATTCGTTCCTGTTGGAACAGCATCACCACAATTTACTGTTGGATCATTTGCATTGCTTCCTATTATATATACAGGAGATGCAACATCTGTTAACGGAAAGAAACCGCTTCCTGAAACCGGTGTGTTATTACTGTTATACACACGTGCCTGAATTAAACTTACAGGCGGTGGTGTTATTCCGGTATTTGAATAAGAACTTATAACATTAAATGAACCTGCTGCTGTTGTTGTTGCTCCTATATATAAATCCCATTCACCGCCAATTGCATTTATATTTAGATCAAGTGCATGAGACAGGGTAATTCCATTAACGTATTTATCGATTGTATTAAAGGTAAAGTCAAGATCCGGTGACGACTTCGACTCGAACGTGAAGGTCTGTGCATTAACATCAGTTGACATTAAAAACAGACAGCAACATGCTATATATTTTAAAAATGAGTTATGTCTGGATTTCACAGGTTGAAGTATTCAGTTGATTGATACGAAAAGTTGTAAGGAAAAGATACAAAAAGGGGAATCTTTCTTCAGAAGATTCCCCTTTTTATAAATTGGTATTTTTTCAGACTATAAATCTTCTACTAAAGCATATACTACTTCAAGATAGTAGTAACCACTTTGTGCGAAAGCCGTACCTGTCAATGGAACAGTAGTATTCGGGAATGTTGCAGGAATACCTGGCACCAAACGATAATGAATACGGAACTGATTTGTTGACGGGTTAGAAGCAGCAGCACCCGGAGCATAAGACTGAAGTGCAGCAGTACCCACCATACCGGCAAGGAACTGAGTTGCAGCAACAGGTACACCAGCGGTTACACCTGAGTTAGTAAGACCCTTTAAACTGATCAGAGAGTTGAAACTGTTCGTTGCAGCACTGGTGTTCGGCTGAATCGATTGCATTTCAAGAATCTCAGCTGGTAATACAGGATTACCGTTAGTAGAGTAAGCATCAACCTGTACCCAGTTGTCAGTACTTGCATAAGCAAATAAATCCCAGGCCACAGTTGCATCAACATCCAGTTTAGTAGCGTTGAATTTAATGATACCTTGTTGATACTCCGGAATCGTTTTGAAAACGAAGTTCACGGTAGGATCAGTTGTCATAGTTAAATTGAGGATGCCTTGTAAGTCCATAGTTACATAAGCATACTCTTCATCCGATAATTGCGCTTTTGATTGTGTGGCAAAAGCTGCAAAAGCCACGATAGCGAGTAATTTCTTTCTCATAAGTTTGAATTTGTTATATAAAAGTTATAGCAATTGAACGACCATAAGGTTACGTTGTTCTACTAAAAAAAATTCAAATCTTACATCAAACTGTAATGCCAGAATGTGACATTGTAACTGGTGGAAATCAAAACAAAATCATACGGAACAAGGACTTCAGAAAAGAATTGAAAGTTGAATTCAATCAGAAAAACAATTGTGTATCGGTAACTATATTACAAATTTATAAAAAGAAATAATTTCAAAAAGCATAAAAAAAGATACTTCAGTTGAACATTTTTCCTGGATTGAGGATATTATCAGGATCAAAAAGTTTTTTAATTCCTTTCTGAATTTCCAGTTCTGCTTTATTAAAGGCAATGTCCATATAATCCTTCTGCACATAACCGATTCCATGTTCACCGGATATCGTTCCTTTCAGACTTACACACAATTCAAAAATTTCTCTGATGCCTTTTGGAACTTCCTGATGCCACGCTTCATCACTCATTTCTTCTTTAATAATATTTACGTGCAGATTTCCGTCACCTGCATGTCCGTAACAGATAGAACGGAAACCATACTTCTCTCCTATTGCTTTCACTCCTTTTAATAACACCGGTAATTCAGCACGTGGCACAACTGTATCTTCCTCCTTATATATAGAGTGCGACTTAACCGCTTCACCGGCACTTCTTCTCAGTTTCCAGAGATCAGCTTTTTGTTGTGCAGTATCAGCAAACATCACTTCATCACATTCAAACTGATACATTAATTCTGTTATCTGCTCGCACTCTTTAAATAATACATCCATATCATTTCCATCCACTTCAATAAGAAGATGTGCTTTATGATGATCCTGTACAGGAATTTTTACATCCACAAACTTCATTACAAAATCAATGGCATCACGTTCCATAAATTCCATTGCTGATGGAGTGAAACCTGCGCGGAAAACTGCTGACACTGCTTCACAGGCTTTTTCAGCAGAAGCAAAAGGAATCAGCATTAAGAGATTTTGCTTGGGCAATGGAATCAAACGAACTACAATTTTTGTAACAATACCTAATGTTCCTTCACTGCCCACCATCAACTGCGTGAGATTATATCCTGTTGAATTCTTAAGCACGTTTGCGCCTGTCCAGATGATATCACCATTTGGCAACACCACTTCACAGTTCAATATATAATCCTTCGTAACACCATATTTAACAGCTTTGGGGCCTCCCGCATTTTCTGCAAGATTACCACCGATAAAACAGGAACCACGACTGGCAGGATCAGGAGGATAAAATAAATCCTTTGCCTCCACAGCATCACGCAGCACCTGGTTGATTACTCCGGGTTCAACTGTTGCCTGCAGATTTCGTTCATCAATTTCAATGATGGCATTCAAGCGTTCCATGGATAATACAATTCCACCATAAACAGGAAGTGCTCCACCGCTCAATCCTGTTCCTGCACCACGTGGAGTAACAGGAATTTTCTCCCTGCTGGCAATTTTCATAATAGCAGAAATCTCTTCTGTAGTTTTTGGCTTTACCACTAATACAGGAAGAAATCTTAAATCTTCTGTTTCATCATGACTGTATTTTGCTAATGACTCTTTATCGGCGAGTACATTGCCGGAAGAAACAATTGCACTGATTTCATCAACAATACTGCTGCGGATGGATGTATAACTCATGTTGTAAAAGTATACAGAGCACTATTGTAAACTGCTGATTCTGTAAATACGTTTTGAACAATGTATGAGAATATCGAAAATTGCTTTTCTCCTTTGCGAAATACAAATACGAAGAGTAAAAAACAAGGAATGATGAATATCGAAGTTCATTCTTTTTTACCCCGACCCTAAAAGGTGAAAATGAAATTTCAAATGTCGAACTTAATTTTTTCAATCCTAATAAATCATCACTATCATAAATATCTGCGTTCTATTAATTATACTTTAAGATTGAATATTAAATTTCCTTTTACCCCAGCCCTAAAGGGAGAAATGAAATATCGATGGTTGAACTTGATTTTTTTAATCTTAATCACTCATCACTATCATAAAGATCTGCGTTCTATTGATCATACTTTACTATTGGATATTAAATGTCGAAATTTGAAGTCTTCTTTTAACAGCACTCAGCACTCAGCACTCAGCACTCAGCACTCAGCACTCAGCACTCAGCA
>JBDTVD010000076.1:0-12503 GCA_040007375.1 Bacteroidota bacterium
AACTCCGAACTCATCACTCCAAACTAACAATTTGCCAATCCCAAAATTTTGCTGTTATTTTAAAGTAGATTTATCCGCTCGTTGCCTTAACAGGTTATGCTGAAAAAAATTCTCTTTCTTCTTTCCATTTTATCTTCTGTTGCTGTCAACGCACAACCAATCCCCATGTTCCATCACTTCACTACTGTGGATGGATTGCCTTCTTCGCAAACGTACCAGGTATTGCAGGATAGAAAAGGATACTTATGGTTTGCAAGTGATCATGGAGTTACGCGTTACAATGGTTATGAATTTAAAACATACACTACTGCTGATGGATTGAAGGATAACACTGTTTTTAAACTGCAGCTCGGTCTTGATAATAAACTGTGGATGCAGACAGCTTCGGGAAGATTGTTTTATATAGAGGATGACAAGATAAAAGATTATCGCTTTAATAGTGTAATAACAGAATTAATAAAATCAAATGTTCCTCTTTCATTTTATGTAGATAGCCTGGAGCAGGTAAATTTTATCTGTAGCTGGATTGGTGAATTTAAAATTGATACTGCCGGAATTCTTAAGCCTGTTTTTCCATACGATCATTTCCTGCCTTTTAATAAAGTGCATTTTCATACAACTGATAGTCGTAAGATTATGACATCAGGAAATTTTCTGGCTAATGTTGATAAGCCAACCTGGTTGTATCACTGGAGTGATGAAACAAAGATTGATTCTGTTCAGATCGCGCCCAATTATACAGGTCAGCTTTGTGTTGCACGCGACAGAGATAACAGAGTGTTTGTTTCTATATCAAAACAATTATTTGAATTAAAAGACAATACACTAATACAGATGTTGGATTTTCCCGCTACTGTAAGTAATCTTTTTTTTGATTCGGAAAATGAATTGTGGATTGGAACATATACTGGTCTTTACCGGATGGAAAATATTAACCATCCTTCTGTTTTTACCTCTTATCTGCCACGTGATTTTGTAAGTGGAATGTGTGAAGATTCGGAAGGAGGAAAATGGATTACCACAGTTAACAATGGTGTTTATTATATGCCTGATCACCAGATTAAATCCTATGTTTTTGATTCCAATGTTTTAAATGAGCCGTTATGTCTCACGCATGATCGTAATTATATATATGCAGGATTATGGAATGGTAAAATGGTAAGATTTACAAGTAGTGAATATAAAGTAATTTACGAAACCGAAAGCAGCAACTACTTAAGCAAAGTTTATTGCGATTCGGTAAGTGATAAAATTTATATATCCAAATCAATGCCCGGATATATGCTTAATGAAAAATACTATCCGCTGAAATTAAGTGCATCAGGAACACTTAAAGGTGGATATATAAGACGTTACAATGGAGATTTGCTTAACATCAGCGTGAAACATATTTTTTCTCTCAGAGATGATTCTGTTAAGATTGTTTGTGCAATGGAAAGAAGAGCGAATTGTTTGCTTGAAGTGGATAAGCATTTGTTGATAGGAACCAACAATGGTGTTTTCCGTGTTAATGAAAGTAATTGTGAGTTGACGGAGTACGAAGGATTTTTGGGAGATGTGAGGATTGATGATATGGCACTAATGGGAAACAACGTTTGCTTTGCTACAAAAGGTAAAGGCCTGGTGGTGAAGTATGGTAATGAATTGATAAATGTTACTCAGGCCGACGGTTTGTCAAGCAACCTGATTCATAAACTTTCTATATATAACAATACCATCTGGTGTGCTTCTTTTAATGGAATAAGTAAAGTAACATTCACGGAAGGAAATCCAAAAAAGTTTATTGTTACTAACGTAGAAATTCCTGATGGTTTGCCTGATAATGAAATTAATGATTTGCTTTTTTTTAACGACACAATCTGGGTTGCAACAAAAATGGGCATCTCTTATTTTCCTGCAAATGCTGATTTTAAAAACCCTGTTCCTCCACCGGTATATTTTACTTCCTTCAAAATAAATACTAAACAGATTGATTTCAATCATGCCGAAGCAATACCGTATTATTCGAACACCATCAGCATCGGTTTTGAAGGATTGTCTTTCAGAAGTGGAGGTAAACTTCTATATAAATATTTGTTGATTCATGAAAGAGATTCTTTAGAATCATCAACTACCGGACGACAGGTGGAATTTCTTTCTTTGAAACCCGGAAAATATATATTCAGTGTAACGTCAATGAATCATTCAGGAACCTGGAGCACACAACCTGCTGTTTTTCATTTTACAATTCTTGCTCCTTTCTGGCAACGATGGTGGTTTATTACACTGACAGTAATTGTGGCTGCTTTAATAGTTTTCTTCATTATGCGGATTCGTATTGAACGTGTGCGAAAGGCTGAAGCCATGAAAACAGATTTCAACCGTCAGTTGGCGGAACTGGAGATGAAAGCGCTGCGTGCACAGATGAATCCGCATTTTATTTTTAATGTGATGAACTCCATCCAGGATTATATATTAAAAAATGATTCACGTTCTGCACAACGTTATTTAACACGCTTTGCAAAACTGGTTCGTTTGATACTTGATAATTCCATGACAGGTGAAATTGTATTAAGCCAGGAATTGAAAGCTGCAGAGTTATATATAGAGCTGGAACAGCAACGTTTTGATGATAAGTTTGAATTTAAACTTGATGTGGATGAAAGTGTGGAAGATGATTCTCTCCTCATTCCTTCTATGATCCTGCAGCCCTATCTTGAAAATGCAATCAAGCATGGAATCAGTCATCTTAAGGAAAGAGGATTTATTTCTGTATATATAATCAAGGAAGAAAATAACATCACTATTTCTATTGAAGATAATGGAGTTGGAAGAAAAGCATCAGCATCTTATAACAGCAAAAATGTGAGAGACCATGTTTCTTATGGATCATTAATTACTGCTGACAGAATCAAAGCATACAATATTGCAAACAACACATCAATCCGCACTAAGGTAACCGATCTTATTGCTGCTGATGGAAGTCCTGCGGGAACGCAGGTGTTATTAATCATCCCCATTAAATTCCGCTAGTAAAAAGAGTATTTGCAATACTGATGGAAAAGAGTTAATCTTGTTTAGTAATTGCTGACCAGTGCATGGGCAGAATTCAAATCCTATTCAGAATATATGAAAGCCTGCATCGTTGACGATGAGAAGAAAGGTCGTGACTCCCTGCAGACACTGCTTGAGCAATACTGCAGTGAAGTAGAAGTAGTGGGTCAGGCTGATTCCGTAGAAAATGCCTATCAGTTTATCCTTAAAAATAAACCGGAACTGGTATTTCTTGATGTGGAAATGCCACAGGGAAGCGGCTTCGAACTCCTTAAAAAATTTGATAGAATTTCTTTCAAAACAATTTTTGTTACAGCGCATCAGCATTATGCAATTAAAGCCATACGTTTTTCTGCAATAGATTACCTGCTGAAACCTGTTGATGTAGATGAACTCGTTGCTGCAGTGCAGAATGCTGTTCAGAGTGACAGGCAGAATCAGCAACAGCAATACACAGGCTTACTGGAAAACCTGGAACATGCAGGACCGAATAAAATTGCTATCCCTGTAAAAGATGGTGTAACATTTATTGATCCTTGTGATATCATCCGTTTACAGGCTGATGGAACCTACACTCATATTTTTACAGGAACAGGAAAATATACAGCCAGCAGAAATATTAAAGAATACGAAGAGTTACTCAGCGACCAGTTTTTTTTCAGAGCGCATAATTCGCATCTTATCAACCTCAAACACGTAAGGCATTTCAGCAGAGTGGATGGATATTTTGTACAGATGAGTGATGGCAGCACAGTGGAAGTTGCCCGAAGAAGGAAGGATGAATTTCTGGCATTGATGAACAAATAGAGTGCTGGGTGCTGTGTGCTGAGTTGAAAAAGTTTTTACTGTATACAAATTAATAGTTTTGCGACATGCTAAAGAATTATGAGCTTATTAGATAAATTAATTAATAATAAACAAGAGTCTGCAAAAGTGATCGACAGGAAACCTGAATGGAGCACTGGTGCTACACTGCCACAAGTTTTCTCCAATAGCCAGAACACATATTTGATTTATTTAATAAATGAAGTGGACCCAGATTGGGACGGAACGAATCCAAAAGGAGTTGACAACACTAGTAATAAGCAATATCATTTAGCTCTTGTAGAGTTTGATGGAAATGATTTCAAGTTTGGAATTGCCAATGATGAAGTACATCATGGACTACCTCTTTGGAGTAAGGGACTAAAACATTACTGTGCTCATCTTATAGAAAATTCACTGTGGATTGAAGAGAAGAAAAAAATTAACAAAGTGCATAGAATGTACAATGAAGATAATTACAAAGGATTGCAACATCTTCTTTTCCTATTCCATGACGAATTGTTTGAAATAATTACTGATAAATATCACATTGAGACTTTTAGAACGACTTTCAAAGACTTAGCAATGGAAGTTGCAAGAAGAATGAATTCGAGATAAGCACGTTGCATAACAAACGTCTTACTGCCAGCCAGCATTTTGTTTCTATTGGAAATGATTAACATCTCAGAAAAGTAAACGTTATTAGTAAATGGAATTTATTATTTTTATCTGTAACAATCATCTTGGCTTGTCTGGCCGTCAGCAAGCCTGAAACTTTATGCGGCATTTTAAAGAAGGCAATATGAATACAGTGACATATATATTGACGTTGATAATTTTAATTTCATTGACAAGCTGTGACCCTGTTCACACGTTGACTTTGGAAAACAAGACAAAAAGTAAAATTGAAATTATTTACTTTCCGGAACTTGACGATAGTCAACTTGGCAACAAGACACCTGAAGCAATTGACTTTAGAGGACAGAAAATGAATAAAATTACTTTAGACTCTGCGGAAACAATATCTATAGGGACAGTTGTTGCTATGTATACACCATCGGCTAATAACATCGACTTGAACTATTTAGAAATAAGATATGGACAAGACACCATTCGGTTGACTGGTAAAAATGCAATTTTTTCAACTATTCAAAAAGTAGAAAAATTAGATTGGCGACTTATAGTAAAATAGAAAGACGACCGCCTAACAGCATCTACAAGAAAATGGCGGTTCAGTGGTTAAATGAAGCTTTTGTTCTTTGTAGCAAGTTTTGTGGTGGCAGACAGTTTAGTGCATCGAAATCGTCAACTTTTTGTAGCTGCAAAACGATACTAGCTACTAACCACTCCGAACTCACAACTCCAAACTAAAAAGTGTGAGGTACTGAGTTGAAAATTTTTTTACCAGATACTCGATACCAGCTACTCGATACCAGATACTCGATACTAGCAACCAACCACTCCGAACTCCGAACTCACAACTCCCAACTCCATTACCAGATATTGGTTGAAAAGTACCAGATATTTCCTGAATCACTCCAGAATTAAATTTCTCTGGTTTTTGTCTTTTTTATTGACTTCATTTGGATAGTGTATTAGCAATCATCCGCTGCCACTACAGTACCACAACTGGTTTTATTTTTTGAGTTTGACTATGTTTTGCGCACTGTTGTATCAGCATTAAAACTTTAAAACCACCACTATGAAAACGATGAACTGTAAGAGCAGTTGGTTGAATCAACCATCTTCGCAACTGGCTAAGTTAATCTTCTCTCTTTTTTTATTTTTTGCCGCACATGCCCTCCAGGCACAGGCACCATTAACTGCTGCTACAGATCCTGTCTGCACGAGTAAGTGTTGTGCGCCGGCAAATCCATGCAACTGTTCTGCAGGTGTAATAATAAGCGGAGGAATTCCGCCTTACTCCATTTTAGTTACACCAACCGGTGGAGGAGCACCTGTGGGAACTACAGCATGTGTTACAGGTTTGTGCCCGGGCAGTTATGATTTTCATATCAGAGATAACAGCACCAATCAGACAACGATTGTTTATACAGTTACTATTGGTGGTCCATGTTGCGTACTGAATTGTCGTGATACTTCTTTCTGTTACAACGTTCCTGATACTGCAATTCATCTTGTTAAACCAACTTATTCAGGTTCTGATCCTGTAGGTGGAAGCTCACCTTGTTTTTATGATTCCATCTGGAACAATGCACCGAATATATATCCTGTAGGAACAACAGTTGTTAAATGGTATGTATTGCATAACGGAGTGCTGGATTCCTGCACCTCAAATGTTATCCGTAATCTACCTTCTGTATATAATATCTGCTTCACTACTTCACCTCCGATTGTTGGTGGTGTAATTAATATCTGCAACGGGCAGAGTATAACGTTCAATGCAAATTGTTCATCAGGCATCTCCGGTTTATTATGGAATTTCGGCAACGGTTATTATTCAGGTAATGCAGTTCATACAGAACCAGGATCGCATTATCCTCCCGGAACTTATTATGATACTTTAACAGTTTATGATGATTGCGGAACACCTCATGATACAGCTTTCCAGGTTGTTGTTGATTCATCAAGTGGTCCTGATATATTTTGTTTATCAGTACAGTGTCCGGGTGATACTGTTACTTATCACACC
This sequence comes from Bacteroidota bacterium, assembly GCA_040007375.1. GTDB lineage: Bacteria > Bacteroidota > Bacteroidia > AKYH767-A > OLB10 > JANOXC01. Next base: position 6,491 of record JBDTVD010000076.1, read on the forward strand.
AGTGCAAATTGTACAGGATATACCTGGACATTAACCGGTGGAACATTTTTATTTCCTCCATCTGCAACAAGTGATTCATGCGTTGTAATATGGGGTGCTGGTCCAACAGGAACTTTAACTTTAACTGTAACAGGATGCACACCTGCTTTAACTTGTCCTCTCGGAACAACAGTCACTATACATATTGTTCCTGCAACGCTACCTGTTGCCGGCGATACAATAGTTTGTTCAGGCGGACAAAGTTGTTATGCGGTTGAATGTATTCCCGGAAATACTCATAGCTGGGAATTACTTCCTGCCAATGCAGGTGTGGTAACCGGTAACGGCACATGCGAAGTTTGTATTCAGTGGGATACTGCATTTTTTGGTGTGGTAACATTACAGGTTATATATAATAATGTATTAACAGGATCAGGTTGTTCAATGGATCAGGGTTGTTCGCATGATCCTGGTTGTGGCGGAACAGGAACTCTCACCATTAATGTAAAACCGATTTTCGGAATTACTGGTCCTGACAATGTTTGTCCGAATCAACCGGCCAGCCCTCCGCATACTCCAATGAATCTCACCAACAATACTGTTGTTCCGGGAGTAACATGGAAACTGGTCACACCAATTCCATCAATAATTACTTTCCCTACAACAGCAGCATTGAATGCATATACATGGAATGCAGGTTCCGGTGCATATATATTAACTGCTTATCCACCTGCAGGAGTTTATTGTAATGATTCAGCTTCAATAATTGTTACAGTGCTGAATATGCTTACTCCTACAGTTGTAACAGGTCCTGATACTGTTTGTGTGGGTGTCCCTACATTATATAGTACAGCACCAAACATGACGGGTGTTACTTACACATGGGCTGTATCCGGTGGAACTATCATCGGTCCTTCCACAGGAAGCAGTGTAACTATTTCATGGGGACCAGGTGGTGGAAGTGTTTCTGTTTTCCAGACACTTACTGCAGCACCTTATTGTCCATCATTAGTATGTGCCCTGCTTCTTGTAAAAACATGGCCGAACATTATTTTACCCGTTGTAACACCAAGCATGGTTAATGTTTGTGTGAAGAGTACAGTAACGTATGCTATTCCTACACCATTATTAAGTAATGCAACATATATATGGTCAATTGTTCCTTCAACAGCAGGAAATATTATTTCCGCAAACGGAGCAGATTCCATTGTTATCCACTGGACAAATGCTCCCGGCCCACCGGTTTTTGTGAAGTTGAAAATTTCAAGATGTTATGATGACAGTGTAATGTTCCCTGTTAATCTTCTTGCATTGCCTCCTGTTCCTAATATCAGTTATACACCTTTGAATCCTTGTAAGTTTGATGTTGTTAATTTCAGCACAACAAGTTTAGGTCCTGTATACAGTTGGGATTTTGGTGATGGAGGAAATTCTTTATTACAAAATCCACCGCATCCATATACTACTGCAGGAGATTTTAATGTTCAGTTAGCAGTTACCAATACAAATGGTTGTTCGGATACATCTGTTACAAGTATTCATGTGGATGATATTCCTGTTGTACCAATTATAACAGGTCCTGTTGATGTATGCGTTAACGGACCAACATCACATACATTCAGTCAGCCATTATTTCAAGGTGCAAATTATTCATGGTCGTTATCAGCACCTGCATTAGGAGGAATAACATCCAGCGGAAATAATTTTATAAATGTTTTATGGAGTATTCCCGGAACTGATACAATTAAACTGCATGTACAATCAACATGTTTAGACACTGTTTTAAAATTTGTTGTACATGTTCATGGATTACCAACTCCATCTGTTACACTTCCATCTCCTGCATGTGAAGGATCACCTCTTACATTCACAGGTTCAGGTGGTGGAACTTACTTATGGAGTTTCCCCGGAGGATCTCCATCTTCTGTTGTTGTTCCTAATCCATCCGTTACTTATGCTGTTGCGGGAACTTATCCTTTATCATTAACAGTAACCAATGCTTTCGGATGTAGTGCAAATGTGAATTCCAGCATTACAGTAAATCCTTTACCGCTTGCAATAATTTCCGGTCCTGCCGGTATCTGTACCTATCCTACAACTGTAACAATGACTGCAGTAAATCTCGGAGGATATAGTTTTGTATGGACACCAACAGGAAGTACATCGCCGTCTTTAACTTATAGTGTTACAGTTCCAACAACATTCTCAGTTGTTGTTACCAATATATATAGTTGTACACGTACTTCAAATGCAATATCAGTGGCCAGTGGATTATGTGATACTGTTCGTGGTCCATGTATAGTAAATGATAGTATTGATTTTACATTTACCCCACCGATTTGTTTATCACAAACCTATACCAAAATATATACAGCACCTTTAATGGGATGGAATTTTGGTGATGGCGGAAGTGCTGGTCCTATTACTCCTGTAACACATACATATCCATTCCCTGGTATATATCCGGTACAGGTAATAGGTCAGGCATTTGGTATTGACACTGCAGGTAATCCCTGTGCTGCACTGATTGGTCGCACGCACATGATGACCATTCCTTTTGATGCTCATTTCAAATATGCATTTCAATGTAATGGTGCAAACCAGATGCAGACCATCTTTACCAATACCTCTTTATATATAGGCAATCCGCTTAGTTATAACTGGACCTGGTATGATCAGACAACATTATCTACATTATCAACTAATCCATTTCCACCAGCGCAAAATCTTGGTGCCGGCACTCACGTAATCAACTTATCTATTTTTGATCCTGCTACAGGAGCTACATGCACAATTTCTGATACTTTGGTGGTGCCGGTGCCTATTTCTGCATCATTTACAGTATCATCTCCTGTATGCCAGGGATCACCTTCGTTATTTACGGATACATCAACACCACTGATAAATGAAACATCACGCCTTTTCAATAATGGTAATTTTGCAACATCACCTGCATCACCTGCAAGTCTTGTATATATAAATTCAGGACCATTTACTGCTACGTTAAGTGTAACAGATAAATATGGTTGCACCAGTACTGCATCACAACCGGTAAATGTAAATCCTGCAGCAACAGGAACTATTACTGTTACTCCTGCATGTGATTCTGTACAATTGTTTTCATCCGGTGTTGGTCCGTTCACGTGGAATGTAATCAGTCCTCCTCCTTTTCCAACAAACCCTGTGTACGTTAAAACAAGTGGATTTTATTCGGTAACATCAATTGATATAAATGGTTGTCCGTTTACAGTTGGCCCTGTTCAGGTTACTGTTCAGAAATCACCGAATGCAACTATTACCGGTCAGATACAATATTGCCAGGGAGAAAATCTGGATATAAAAACATCAGCAGCAGGAACAAATTTCGCATGGGTGTTATTGCCTTCAACTCCTGTTGGTGGAAATACTCCGAACCTTGCTGTTATTGCAGGACAAGGTAATGCCGGAACATTTACTTATCAGGTTACTGTAACAGGATTAAATGGTTGTACTGCTGTTGCAACATATACGATCAATGTTGATCCTGTTCCACCATCAGCATCAATTGTTGGCGGACCACTTACTTTCTGTAATGGTGATTCAATAGTGTTAACTGTAAATCCTGCCGGTGCAGCATATCTGTGGTCGAAATCACCTGCACCACCGTTAACAGGACCAGCAAATACAAATGATAGTTTATATGTAACAGCAAGCGGAACGTATTCTGTTATTGTTTATACAATTAATGGATGTGCTTATCCTGCAATTGCTCCTGTAACAGTAACAGTGAATCCGATTCCTGCTGCAAATATTACAGGTGATACTGTTTTATGTGAAGGTGAAATACTGGGTTTAACATCTACATCAGTTGGTGGGGCTACATATCTGTGGTCTGGTCCTTACGGAACAGGAAATACCAATCCATATGTTGCACCAAACATGCAATTGTATCATGCAGGTGTTTATTCTGTTGTTGTTACCAATACTTACGGATGTACCAATTCTGATTCTATTACTGTTATTGTAAATCCTTCTCCTGTTACTCCATATATAATTCCAGGTGGAGTATTGTGTGAAGGACTTCTATATAATTTATGTGTTCAGTCACCATTAGGATTCCCTATTATATATAACTGGAATACTGGACAAATGGGTCCGTGTATTTCTGTTGCACGTGTTGGTGATTACTCTGTAATTGCAACCAATCAATTTGGATGTACTGCACAATCGAATACAATTACTATTCATCCATTACCTGATCTCAGTTGTGTTCCTACAGGATGTTATGATTTCTGTAGTGAATGTGATTCAGTAACTATTCCTGGTCCTTTCAATGTTGCAAATTATGAATGGCAGAAATTAGTTGCGGGAACATTTGTGAATTATAGCAACGCACAGAATTTAATTGTATTTCCTCCGGGTGGAATCTTCCGTTTAATTGGTTCTACTATTTTTGGTTGTACTGATTCAACAGATACTTTAAAAATTGATTTTCATGATTGCTGTCCTCCGTTCGATTCAACAGCATGTAAAGATACCTGCGTGAATTTTGATAATATAAATCTTGCAGGATTCCAGCCACATCCTCTTGCTCCGAATGTAAATGTTTCTTTAAGCAATGTTGGATCACAAGGTGGAGTTACTGATTATTATGTAAGAGTAAAAGATCAACCTGGTGCATCACAACTTCTTGCTGGATCTGAATTTAATGGTCACTGGTGTTGCGGTACTTTCTGTTTTGATTTCCGTTTGTTTGATGATGGCGGAACAGGAACTAATGTGTTTCCATCTTTTGTAATACGGAATGGTACACTTGGATTTACGTTTACTTCTTCAACATCTGTTAATATGACTAATGGTTGGCATCGCATCTGCGCACCAATCAGTGATTGCAATCCTGCTCCAACTTCTCCTGCAGGAGTCTGGGCACCGTTACCGGGAACTACACCTGCCGACTGGACAACAGTAATTAATAATGTAGGAGAATTAATATTTAAGGTTGATTACACTGCTGCTGTTGCTGAAGTTTCGGGATATGATAATATATGTATTCATCCTGAGATGCCTGATATCTCTGCAGGTAATGACACCACTGTTTGTGCAGGAAGTGTAGTTACCTTAAATGTTCAGGGATGTAACGGCACACCACAATGGTATGCAATCAATAATAATGTTCTTCAGTTTATAAATAACGGACCAATCATAGATGTTCAACCACAGGTGAGTACTTGTTATGTGGTGATCTGTTGTGGAGCTGGTGCTTGTTGCTGCGATACAGATACTGTTTGTGTGAATGTAATTCCTCTGCCTAAGTTAATGTGGAATGCAAACTTCCCTACTGTTTGTCAGGGTGCAGCACCAATCTATCTTGATACTGCAAATATTTCTGTATATATAAATAATGTCTGGACCCCTGTGGCTAATGCCGGCGGATCAGGAATATTCACCGGCCCATTTGTAACTGGTAATTATTTCAATCCATCAACAATTGGTTCTTATACTATTACCTATAGTTATACTGATAGTAATGGTTGTACAGGAACAGCATCTGCAAATATTAATGTAATATTCTGTTGCGATACTTCCTGTCATGTTGATATTGTAGCTGATCACGATACGATTTGTACTGGTGGTGTTGTTATTCTAACGGCAACAGGATGTACAGGAAATACTCTCTGGTATAAAATGACAGCAGCAGGGCCTGTTCAGATCGGACAGGGACAAGTTGTAGATGTGTTACCAACGCAGAACACTTGCTATATGGCAATCTGTTGTTGTCCGAATCCAATAAATAATATTTTATGTTGTGATACAGATATTGTTTGTATTACGGTTAATCCTCTTCCTGTATTACAATGGAATGCACAGTTCCCATCGGTATGTCAGAACTCTGCACCGGTTTATCTGGATACTGCAAACATCTCTGTATATATAAATAATATATGGGTTCCTGTAGCAAATACTGGTGGAACAGGAATATTCACCGGACCTTTTGTAACCGGTAATTATTTCAATCCATCAACAATTGGTTCTTATACTATTACCTATAGTTATA
>JBDTVD010000077.1:0-12457 GCA_040007375.1 Bacteroidota bacterium
GCGGATATTTCTGAAGGAATTTCATCACTGAGAATAACAGCAGTTGCGGAATAATTACTTCCCAAAGTATAGTCACCACCTTCAGCAATAGACACAATAACAGTTTCATCCTGCTCTGCTGCATTATCACCAACCGGATCAATTTTCACAATAGCCTGTGTGCCGTTCTGAGGAATGATAACATAACCCTGTACACCACTGATACGGGTTGCTGCCAATGAATCAATGAGATAATCATTATTATATATAGCTGTACCGCCCAGCGTATAGTTGATTCTCACATTATTGGGAGCAGGTGAAGCCAGAGTAAATACAACATCTATCATGCTGGATGCATTTTCAAACATCGGACTGTAATTAACTGTTACATTAGCTGCATTAGGTCCTGTTGATGGAATGAATGTACCAATGGTAAAGTAAATAGTATCTGCTGTTGTTTTAACGTTACCATATATATCAGCAATATCATGCACAACAACCCTTACACTATCACCGGCATACGAAAGCAGGTTTACAGATGGTGATATAGCAATCTTATTTCCAAAACCCGAAACACTAACGGGAATATTTGAATTGTTTGACAATAATGTCATCGAAACTTTTCCGGAGTTCAGGTTGGTATTATCAATATTTTCATCATAGCTGAAAGAAACAGGATCACCTGCCAGGTAATTATTATCTGTTGGTTCCGGTTTTCCGAATAACCCGGGAGCTTTACGATCAATAATTCCAGTAACACGATACGAATAAATTATTCCTGTTGCACAATTCAACTTCAAACGCAGATTATATTTTCCATCGGGAATATTCGATACATCCCAATTCACTGTAGTTCCATTCACACTGTTATTGATCTGGTTCTGTTGTTTTGTAAAGCCGGTATTCCAGTTGCTTGTTCCATCTGATGAATATTCCAACGTAACACTTTGCAGATTGGCAACTGTATATCCATTGAAAGCAACATCGATAATATTATTATCTGTAATCCTGTTGATCCAGTTATCTTCCGGTGCAACTAATGTAATGTTACTGCAAGGGCTGTTGAAGTAAGCGGAAATCGTTCCTGACTTGCTGATACTTCCATCACATGCATCAGACAAAGTAAATGTTAACCCTTCATAAGAATATATATTGCTTGATACATTCTTTCTTACCACAACTGTTACAGTAACCTGTCCACCGGATGCAATAGTATAAGGAGTAGGCACACCACCAACTACCGGACTTCCTCCAATAAGAATAGTTGCACCGAAAGGATTGCTTGACTGATCAAAAGTTAAATTGTAAGTGCGTGGAGATGCATCAGCGCTGAGATTACCTAACAACATTGTGAAAATTGCATCACCATTTGGTGCAACACCTGATACTGATGGAACAGGAATTATCAACTGCATGGCATCACGTAAATAGGTTCCCGATTCAGGAGGACAACTTGATTGACCAGCCACAGTTTCAAAAACAGGAGTATTATATACAGGATCCTTTTTAATGTTAACAGTAAAATTATCGTTTGCTTCATTATCATCAAGCGTATAGCCAACAGTTGTAGATTGAGTTGAAGTATTATTTGTACTTACTCCCGTTTCCATTTTAAACTTCACAGTTGCTCCACCGGTAATTCCGGAACCGCCGATTTCCAGACCTAATTCAGTTGCAACAGAGTTTTCTATTTCAAGGTTGAAATCAAAGCTGCTTGTTTTTGATGATGAAGTTGTTGTAGAAAACGAAACTGGTCCTGCACTGCCGAAGAAAGAAACATTTCTGTCGAATGCTGCTCTTGCTTTATTCATTTCATTGTTACCAAGCACCTGCTGCCATACACTTATCTGGTTAGCATAATTGGCAGTTTGCGCAGCAGTATTTCCAGGATTATTTTTAAACTGAATCAAAGTTGGAATAACAGAGTTTCGAATTGCATCATCTGTATAATAATAGGTTGTTGCAAAACCATCCTGCGCAATCATCAGTCGTTTTGTATTTGTTATATTACATCCTGTATATTTAATTTCATGAGCAATTGAATACAGCAGATTAACAGCAGCACCCATAAATAAATCACCTCCTGCACCGGTTACATCTTCGTCAGAAGAAGTAGAAATGGTTTGTGTTGCAGTAGTTGTCAGAATACTTTCTTCACCACCATTAAAACGGGAGCTGACACTTATTCCACCCTGAACGCTTCCCCATACTTCCGACTCTATTGCAACTCCAAGACCCGTAATTAATTTTGTTCCGAGCTTCACTTTCAAAAAAGTTTCTATACCAGTTCCTGCAGCTACATTCCATCGTAATGCAGATTCATTCGTCTGACTGCTCGACCAGGTGCTGCTGCTTAAATCTCCCGGAGGATCATGTAAGATCATCATCGGTAATTCAGGAGAAACAGTTGTATAAAATCCGGCATCCGATTTCACACCGGTAACCACAATATTTTTTGCAATACCTGTATTGTTATTTATATCCCTGTTTGCATAGCGACCATATTGATCGTGATACTGTGCATTAAAAACTTTATAATATGGTGCAATGATATTCGGTACACCACCTTTCAGATTTTTTTTTGCAGAATCATTTACAACAGGAATAAGAAACTCTTCATTAACATCATCCACATGAACATTGGTTGATAAACGTAATGTGTCTGCAGTAAGTGGACATCCCTTTGCAACACTTCCCTGGTATATTTTAAATCCGAGTGCTTTTGTTTCTGCCTGCTTCCATACAGAATAAGTTAATGAGGGATCACTTAAATTAATACAGGAATCAACTAATCCAAACAATGCAATTGTCGGTGGTCGTTGATAGGTAAGATGCAAAGTAGTGTCATGAGTAGTAACATCTCTTTCCAATGCTGAATAAGGTAAAGCGGTTATATTTGTTGAACCACCGTAATTGGTATTAAAAAATGCAAGCAGATCGGCTTCATATATATAATCAGGATCTGTTGTATTAGTAATCGAAGGAGAAAAACTGATCACCTTTACTTTGTACTTCCGTGCCGGTAAGCGAATGCTGTAAAATCCCGTTAAATTATTTGTAGTAACTCTTTTTCTGAAAACTGAGGGTCGTAGCTGACCGTTTGCATCATTGGGTAACACATCAGCAAATTCCAAAACTGTTGTTCCTATATAATCACTGCAACCAGCACGCAGGTAACCTGAAATTACATGAGTAGTAGTGTCTTTAAAATCTACATTGGAAACATTATTAGTAACATTCAGTGTAGTGGATGCAGGAAGAAAAGTATGACTGTTGAAAGAAGGGTTGATAGTATAATTACCAGGATCCTGAACAGTGGTTGCCCATCTTCCATAATCACCAGGAGGAGTTACATAACCACTTTTAGCGAAGAAGGAACCGTTCTTATACATTAAAACACTATCCAGTGGTGCAATTACTGAAGCTTGTGATACACCATTTACATCAACACAAGTTGTACACTCCTGGTAAGTTTTTCCTGTGATAGCATACACAGTACTATCAGTAAAATTCTGGTTAGCACGTGTAGGATTTGTATTACTCAGAGAAGCAGTTAATACAGGACTGAAAACATGATTTGCTTTTGATGGTGTAATGGTAAATGATACAGAAGATGGATCACCGTTATTAAGATCGCCATAAAATATATTTTCCAGTGTATAAAAACCATTGATATCAGTAGTTGTTGAATATATATATGATTGAGGACTTCCTTGTAATGCAATTGTTTTTTGAGCAGAAACAGTAATACCTGCAACACCGGTTCCGTTAAGACTTGTTACACGTCCGCTGATAGTACCATTCTTCAATCCATTACCCTGACTGAAAACTTTTATTAATACAGAATTTGAATTACCTGATCCGCATGAATTTAATGTTCTGCGGTAATAAGTATTACTGCTGATGTTCGGGATATTATATTGAGTAGCATTAGTAGAACCTGCTGCAATCCAGTTTACATTATCACTGCTTTGTTGCCAGCTATAAGTAATTGTATTGCCACTTCCGTTTGCAGGTGTTAAAGAAGTAATAAGATCAAACGTTGATTCTTCCGGAGCTGGAACTGTGTGTGCATTACCGATAGTTCCAGCACTTGAAGGACAACTCCACCAGACTATACAACGACCCTGAACACCACCTGCAGACATAAAAGTATTTGCTGAACATCCGCCACCAGGAATACTTCCCTGAATTCCGGAGCTTCCTGTTCCACCTGAACCTCCACCGTTTACACCTACACCGCAAGATGGCAAAGCTCCCAAACCATCACAACCAAAAGCACCATTTCCATTTCTGCCTGCAGCAGCACCTCCACCACCGTAAGAAATTCCAAAAATCCCAAAATCAAAACCCTTACCACCATCTCCTCCCCGATAGGATACAGCAGTAAGTCCACTTATAGAATTTGCTGCACCTCCTACTTCTCCAACTGCAGAATTAACACTTATAAGTCCTCCGAAACTACCATTAACAAAAACGGTATTCTGTGGCGTTAACCAGCGGGAAACATTCACGGTGTACTGATTTCCCGGAGTAACCGAAAGTGAAATACTTCTTACATAAGCACCTCCGCCCGCACCATTTATACTATTTGGCGTATGTCCTCCACCACCCCACATTTCAACAGTAATAGTTGTGATACCAGCAGGCACTGTAAAAGTTCCGTTAGCATCAAATGTCTGGGAGCTGCTGCCGAATTGTGCATGTGCTGTTTGAGTGATTGCAAAAAGAAAGGAAAGTGTAGTAAAAATTGATTGCAGAAGATGTTTTTTCATAAATTATGTTTTTCGAAGAGTGTTATAAATAATGCAGTCAGAAAATAAAGTAGATCAAATAAGTATATATAATTAGTGCAATTTCCCATCACAATAACCAACTCCATTGTGCAATGCAGCTGATAAACTGCAATGCAAAGTCAATACATTTGAAATTGAATGATGTTCGCATTAATACTGAACATCAGCAATCAAAATCATTTGGCAGGAAAAGTGTTTTTTCATACAATATGCTTACTGCCATTAAGCATAATACAACAGTAAATAGAAATTGTGGAATGTCCAAATCAATGTTAAAAAAATCACCTTGTTGAGATGAAAATCAGGTATAAATACCTGGTTGTTGAAACAGGTACAACTACCTGTCTTTACTGAAATTTCAATCACTGATTTAATTCTATTCTGGAATCATGCTCAAAAAAATTCACCACAAAAGACACCATCAGCCTTAACTGAAAAAGCTTCGAAGGATGAAAGGAAAAACTATATTAATACTGATTTATAATTTAGAATTTATAATTTATAATTAGGAAAATGGTGTTCACTATTTAGAAAAAACCAATTATTAATCCTTAATTATTCATCATTCATTCAATCAAAGAATCGCTCCTTCCTTCATCTTCTCAGTATTCTCTGCAAGTTGTAAAGCATCAATAAATTCCTGTATATCACCATTCATAAAAGCAGGAAGATTATGTGTGGAGAGATTGATGCGATGATCAGTAACGCGACTTTGTGCATAATTGTATGTCCTGATTTTTGCAGAACGATCACCGCTGCTTACCATCGTCTTGCGTTTTTTAGAAATGGCATCCATGTGTTTCTGATATTCAATTTCATATAAACGGGAACGCAACATTACCATTGCACGTTCACGGTTGCCATGTTGTGAGCGTTCAATCTGACATACCACAACAATTCCTGAAGGCTTATGTGTGAGCTGCACTTTTGTTTCTACTTTATTTACATTCTGCCCTCCTGCTCCACCTGAACGTGATGTCTGCAATTCAATATCAGCAGGATTTATTTCTACATCCACTTCATCTGCTTCAGGTAATACAGCAACAGTTGCTGCAGATGTATGCACACGTCCCTGTGTTTCTGTTTCCGGTACACGTTGTACACGATGCACACCTGATTCATACTTCAACACACCATATGCACCTTCCACATTCACATTAAAAACAACTTCTTTATATCCACCCGTGTTGCCATCATTAAAATCAACCAGCTCCGTTTTCCATCCGCGTGTTTCACAATAGCGTGTGTACATTCTATATAAATCACCTGCAAAAATGCTGGCTTCATCACCACCTGTTCCTGCACGTATTTCAACAATTGCATGACGACTATCTTCCGGATCCTGTGGCAATAATAAAAACTGTATCTGTTGTTCAAATGCTTCTTTCTGTGGTTCCAGCTCTTCTATTTCTGCTTTCGCCATATTGCGGAACTCCTCATCTTTTTCTGTATTTAAAACAGTGCGCGCATGATCCAGATTACTCATCACATTCCTGTACTGATGATATACTTCAACAACCCTCTGCAACTCTTTATACTGCATGTTGAGTTGCTTGAAGCGTTTCATATCACCAATAACTGCAGGATCGCTGAGCTGCGTTTCTATTTCCCGGTAACGGGCTTCCAATGATTCAAGCTTTGCTAACATTAGTCCGGAGTATTTTCGTTTGGTGTGCGGAGAATACTAATATATAAAATCTGTTACTTTTTAAAATTAAAAATCCCGGCCATTGTGACCAGGATTTTTAATTGATATATAATGTTAAGATTAAGCTTGTGCAACTTTATCCAAAGGCATTACATATACATATGATTTCTCATTTGATTTTTTTCTGAATACAACAGTACCAGCAGTAAGTGCAAATAAAGTATGATCTTTTCCCATACCTACATTATCACCAGGATAATGTTTTGTTCCACGCTGACGTACGATGATATTTCCGGCTATCACTTTCTGACCACCAAATAATTTTATACCAAGACGTTTGCTATGCGACTCACGACCGTTTTTGGAACTACCGACCCCTTTCTTATGTGCCATTTTCTAAGGAATATTTATTAGTTAAACTCTTGTTTTTATTAGATAGAAATTTTGTCAATTTTAATCTTTGTTAAATACTGACGGTGACCATTCATTTTCTGGTAACCTTTACGGCGTTTCTTTTTAAAGATTAACACCTTATCGCCTTTCATGTGCGATACTACAGTTGCAGAAATGGAAGCACCGGAAACAGATGGTGATCCTACTTTTACAGAACCGTTACCACCAACCATCAATACCTGATCAAAGGTTACAGAATCCCCTTCTTTCGCATCGAGGCGGTGAACGTAAACCGGTTTGTTTTCTTCAATTTTGAACTGCTGACCGGCAATAGATACAATAGCGTACATGATCTTTTTCTTTAATTGTCCCCGAAATTTGGGGTGGCAAATATAGAATTTAATTGCACAATTAACAATATGAAGTCAAATATTTATGGAGAATGCTGAGTTGAAAAACCCAGGCAGTATTTGAGAGATTTTCATCTCCGGAAACAGGGATTATGGTGATAGCATTACTGGCAAGTAAGGACTTAATCTACTCTTGTTCAGTGGTGTTTAGCTCAGCCATCTTCCTGGTTTTATAGCCATCGTAACTGATCATGGCCACACCACCAAGTATTGCCAGCATAGCAGGAATGTGCAGGAGATTGAGAGATTCTCCATCACCAAGACCCCAGAATAAAGCAACAATAGGGATGAAATAGGTAACTGCGGAAGCAAATAACGGACTGGAGATTTTCACCATCTGGAAATAGAGAATATTGGAAAGTGCTGTTCCCATCACAGCAAGGATGGCAATAAACATAACACCTGTCCAGGCATTTGGTTCATTCGCCAGACGATCCACAAAATCGGTGGTGAAGAGATAAATGCCATATGGAATACCCACACATAACAATGCAAAACCGGAAATGATAAGGACGTTAATTCCTGCGAGATGCGCTTTAATGGTATTGACACTGATGCCGTAGAATAAAGTGGCAATCATGATGAGCAATGCATAACCTGCATCGGCGGAAAGATCTCCTTCCGCATTAATTAAAATCAAACCTGCTGCACCTGCAAAACCGGCAGCTACTCCTGCAATCTGCCAGACAGAAAAACGTGTGCGGAAAAACCAGAATCCTATTAATAATGTAAAAAGCGGAGTGAGCGAATTTAACATTCCGGCGAGTGAACTGTTAATCCTTGTTTGAGCAGTGGTGAAGAGAATAGCAGGAATACCACTTCCCAGAATTCCGACAACGGCTATATATTTAAATTTTCCTTTACCAATCTTTTTATAATGTCGTGCAACAAATGGAAATGAAACGATAAATGCAATCAGCATACGCATAGCAGCAACCTGATCGGGACGGAAATACATCAATCCTCTTTTCATCAGAATAAATGAACTTCCCCAAATGAGAGCAAGCAGCACGAGGAAAATCCATTTTAATAATGACGGTTTCATTGGGCGCCAAAAGTAGTGATTAAGCATATCATCTTTAACGTCTGTGCGAGGAGACAGAGTCTGCGTGGCAATCCCCTGTTGAAATGATGAGAATAGCAGGAATAGATTAAATGTATGATTGCATAAATAATAATTTTTGCGAATCTTGAAATGGTTACAAGAGTTCTGAGTATTGCACTCCCAACATAAAATAAAATCGTTCAGAAATTATGATCAGTTTCTATTCAGGGGATTGCCACGTCGCTTCACTCCTCGCAAAGACGCACAAGATTAACGCAGGAAATTATTTCTTCGCTTTCACAGGTTTTTTCTCATGAAATGCTCCTTTAAAATCAGGATCTTCTTTTCTCTTCTGACTGTCAATTTCACGAAGCATTAACTGATTTTCTTCGTAAGGTGTTTCTTCTATAAATACAGTCTTTGGAAATGATGTTTCTTTAATCTGTTGTTTAATACGTTTTTCAATTTTTGAAAGATGATATTCATCTGCCATTGTAACGAATGTAATTGCATCACCGGTTTTAAATGCACGTCCTGTTCTGCCGATGCGATGTATATAATCTTCATACACAATAGGCACATCAAAATTAATTACGTGAGTTACATCAATAACATCCAGTCCACGTGCAGCAACATCTGTTGTAATCAATAAACGAATATCTTTCTCCTTAAAATCATTCATGGCATTGATGCGGCTCTGTTGTGTTTTATTTCCATGAACCACTCTCACCTGCTCTTCACCATATTTCCTCAATATATATTTCCCAAGATTGGATGCTGTATCTTTTGTTCTGCAGAAAATAATTACTTTACTCAATGTCTCATCAGTAAGTAATTTTTCGAGCAGGTTAATTTTTGTTTTTAAGTTGGCTACTTTTATATAATGCTGTGTTACTGTTCCGGCAGTTTTCTGTTCGGGTTCAATATCAATCAGCACCGGAAATTTTAAAAAGTCATCTGCAATTTTTTTAACGAGATCACTCATTGTTGCAGAGAATAATAAATTCTGCCTTTTGCTTGGCAACACTTCCAGTATGCGATGAAACTGACTGATGAAACTAATATCCATCAACCGTTCCGCTTCATCTAAAACAAGATGTTTAATTTTCTTCGTTACAATATATCCATTAAGATACAAATCTAAAAAACGACCTGGGGAAGCAATCACTACATCCACACCTTTTTCTAATTCTGCAATCTGTGTTTTCGCACCAGCACCACCGAACAAAACAACTTTTCGCAGATCAGTATATTTTGCCAGCGCATCAAATGCCTGTCCTGTTTGTAATGCAAGCTCACGTGTTGGAAGCACTATCAATGCACGAGGATCATTTCCCTGAGCGTAATTCAGCAATCGCAGCAAGGGTAGCAGATAAGCAAGTGTTTTTCCTGTTCCTGTTTGTGCAATGCTCATCACATCCTGTCCGCTTAAAACAGCAGGAATAGATTTCTCCTGAACAGCAGTCGGTTGAATAAAACCGAGATCATCAATCGCATTGAGAAACTGACGTGGAATTTTAAGATCGGAGAAGTTTGTCAAAATTGAAACTATGTATATATATGATACTTTTAATAATAGGCAATAGGCAATAGGCACCAGGCAATAGGCAATAGGCAATAGGCACCTGGCAATGGGCAATGGGCATTAGGCAATGGGCACCAGGCAATGGGCTTTAGGCAATAGGCAATGGGCACCAGGCAATGGGCTTTAGGCAATAGGCACCAGCCATTTGTACTGTCTACTGCTTTCTTATAACAGCTCCCAGTTTCTGTTCAAATGTTTTCATGAGCTTGTTCATCACCTGGTCGATCTGTTTATCCTGCAAAGTTGCTTCATCATCGGCTAAAACAAAACTTAATGCATAGGATTTTTTATCGCTTCCCAGTTTTTCTCCCTCGTAAATATCAAACAAGCTAATGTTACGCAACAGTTTTGATTCTGTATGATAAGCAGCCTGTTCCACTTGCGAATAGGTTACAGAACGATCGAGTATCATACTTAAATCACGACGTACTTCAGGAAACTTTGATGGTTCTTTTGCTTCCATATCTTTTACAGAAATACATTTTAACAACTCATCAAAATTTATATCAGCATAAAAAACAGGACTACTGATATCCATCCTATTTAAAACAGCACGACTTACTTTACCCAAACGTGCAATTTCCTTTCCTTTATATAAATAACTTAAAAGCAATTCAAAATTAGTATCAGTTGCTTCCTCCAGATGAATTTTCTTTCCATCAACACCGCAATGATTAATTACTGCTGAAACTGTTCCTTTCAGAAAATATATATCATTCTCTCCTGCAATCTTCTGCCAGTTATCTTCATAACGTTTTCCTGCCAGCCAGATTCCATAACGATTAGTCTCTATATATTCTGCTTCCTTTTTTATATAGGTCTTGCCGGATTCAAACAACATCAGTTGATCCTGCTTTCTGTTCATATTGTAAAGTATCGTTTCCAGTCCGGAGAAAAGTAATGTACTTCTCATCACACTCAGATCAGAACTTAATGGATTGAGCAAGGTCACCATTGACTCCGCACCACCACTCATCTCTGCATACTTACCGGAAGTAATACTGTTATTTAATATCTCACGAAATCCGGCAGCTTCCAGCCACGTAGAAATTTTTTCAGAAACAGCAACTGCATTCTTCTTATCAAACACAGGCATCGACATGCTGATTTTCTCAGGAAGCGGAATTGCATTGTAACCATAAATACGAATGATTTCCTCCACTACATCTGCCGGTCGTGTTACATCTGTTTTAAATGGTGGAACTTCCAGTTGCAGTCCTTTTTCATCTTCGCTGATGATACTAATATCAAGAGACAATAAAATATTTTTCACAGTTTCATGAGGTAATTCACATCCTGCAAGTGTAAAAAGGTAATCATATTTAAGATCAACTTTAAACGGATCAACTTTTTTATTATATATATCTGTTACTGATGATGCAACTTCTCCACCAGCAATATCATTCAGCAATAATGCAGCACGTTTCAATGCATAAACAGTTCCATCAGGGTCTGTTCCTCTTTCAAAACGAAAAGAAGAATCTGTATGCAAACCATGCAGTCGTGCAGTTTTACGAACACTTACCGGATTGAAATAAGCACTCTCTAAAAATACAGCAGTTGTTGTTGCAGTAACACCGGAATCAATGCCACCAAAAACACCAGCAATACACATTCCTTCTGACTCATTACAGATCATCATTTCTGTTCCGTTCAGTTTTCTTTCCACACCATCCAGTGTTTTAAAAACGGAACCTGCAGGTAGTTGCTGAACATTAATTACATTGCCTTTTATTTTTGAAGCATCAAACGCATGCATCGGTTGTCCGGTTTCCATCATTACATAATTGGTAACATCAACAATATTATTTATCGGACGAAGACCAATTGCTTTCAACCTGTTCTGCAACCATGCTGGAGAATCTTTAACAACAAGGTTCTTTATATATAAACCGGAATAACGCTGACAACCTTCTGTATCATTTACAATAACTTTAACTGGACTGTCTTCTGATGTTGCTTTAAATGCTGTTACATCAGGTTTTATTAATTCTGTTTTATTTTTCAGTGATAAAATTGCTTTGAGATCACGTGCAACACCAATATGCGAAGCAGCATCTGAACGGTTTGGTGTAAGACCAATCTCCAATATATAATCCGTTTCCACACCATAAAAATCTGCAGCTAATGAACCAGGTTTAACATCATCAGGCAAAACAATAATTCCTGCATGTGAATGTCCTAACCCTATTTCATCCTCAGCACAAATCATTCCTTCTGATGCTTCTCCTCTTATTTTAGATTTTTTAATTTCGAATGATTCTCCTTCTGCAGGATAAAGTGTTGCTCCAGGTAATGCAACCACCACTTTCTGTCCGGCTGCAACATTCGGAGCACCACAAACAATCTGTCTTGGTTCTCCACTTCCTGTATCCACTTTACAAACACTTAACCGGTCTGCATTTGGATGACGAACACATTCTTTGATTTCACCGATTACAATTCCTTTCAATCCACCTTTTAATGATTGCCATTCTTCAACACCTTCCACTTCAAGACCTCCATTTGTAAGAAGTGCTGCCACTTCAGCAGGTGATTGTTTTATATTGAGATAATGTTTAAGCCAGTTATATGAAATTTTCATTTTCAGTTTTATTCGGG
>JBDTVD010000078.1:0-12434 GCA_040007375.1 Bacteroidota bacterium
CATAACTGGTGCTCGAAATGAAGAAAATCAATATGCATTGGCTTCGCTGTTGTTGCTGTTTCCATTTTTTTTATTGCAAAGGAAGCGCGTATTGTGTTACCATTTTATGATAAGAGGAGTATTTGTTTATAATATTCCTGATTGTTGTCATGCTTTGGGGTTAGGGATTTGGGTTTAGGCATCAGGGAATAGGATTTAGGGATTAGAGATTAGGGCTTAGGGAATAGGGATTAGGGGATAGTGATTAATTAAAATAGTTTAATGATTTTGGATTAGAGAGTGGAGATTTTTTTTGATTTTTTGGGTATCATCCGGAATTAAAAAAATATAATTTCTACATTTTTTAATTTTTCCGAAATCCGTAAGGAATCTCTTGCCGTAGATTGTTTCAACTGGGTTACCAGAATCAATTAATTCTTTTAAAAACTTTTAAAATTTAAACATCCATGAGCAAAAAATTATCAAAAAAAGCCATTGGTTTAGCAATACTTACTACGGTAGTGGCCGGTTTTGTATTGATAACCAATAATTCGTTTCTCACCGCTTCCAGTCATCGTGAAGCGCCGTTAATTTCTAATGATCCGCTTGCTGATAACACGGATCTGTATGCATTCAGAAGTCCGAATGATCAGAACACGATTACACTTATTGCGAATTACATTCCTGCTGAACTTCCGCAGGGTGGTCCAAACTATTATTCGTTCGGTGAAGGTGTCCGTTATGAAATTCACGTAAAAAATGATGCATCTACTTCAGGCGATAATATTATATATCGTTTTGAATTTACACAGACTAATGAAGATCCAACTACATTCTTCAACATTCGTCTGGGTGCACAGAATCTGAAAACAACTTACACTTGCCAGAGATCTATGGACGGTGGTGGAAGCTGGACAACAATTGTTACTGATGGAATTGTTCCACCAAATAACATCGGACCACGTTCTATAAGAAGTGGTGTTGGTTTAGGTGCATCGTCTTATCTGCAGGTTCGTAATGATGCTATTGCATCTGCAACAACAGGTGAAACTGTTTTCTGTGGTCCTTCTGATGATCCATTCTTTGTTGATCTTGGTGGTATTTTCGATTTGGGCGGATCACGTGCAAATAATGGTGCGCGTGACGGACTTGCATGTAAAAATATTCATGCTATATGTGTTAAAGTTCCTATTTCTACATTACAGAAAGATGGAAAAACTGCTGCACAGGCTGCAAATATTTTAGATGGTGATTTTGTTATTGGTGTGTATGCAACAGCAAGCCGTCAGTTAACAACTGTAAGAAGTTTAAATGGTGGCAAACCGGTTAACAGTGGACAGTGGGTTCAGATTTCACGACTTGGTATGCCGTTAACGAATGAAGTAATTATACCAATCGGTAAAAAAGATTACTGGAATTCAATTATACCATATAGTGAAGATACTGCACTTGAAAAATATTTTACAAATCCTGAACTTGCTTTATATATGGACGATTCACAATTCGGTGGAGCAGTACCAGGTTTAAGCAAACTCCGTATTCAACGTAATTCACTTCAGAGTTATGATTTCGGAAATGGTCATGATGGTTTAGCTGGTTTGTTAGGTAACCCTGCAACAGCAGGAACAGCATTTGATCAGGCTTTATTTGGAAATTATCTATTACGTCCTGGTCAGCCACGTTCAGTTGATTTACTTCCCATATTCATGACAGGTGTTCCGAATCTTGCACCTTATCAGTTAGCAACAGGAAAAGGTGGTAATCCACTTGCAGCAGGAAAACCATTTATAAATAATTTTCTTCCTACGTTTGGTGATATGTTACGTTTAAACATGGCTGTACCAAGCACACCAAGATACAGTGCTGATTTCAGTTCAATGGGATTAGTGAAAGCTGCAGTGTTAGGATTAACAGATCCACGATTTAATACAACTACTAATCTTCAGTTTATACCTAACATGGATGGATTTCCAAATGGAAGAAGACTGGAAGATGATGTAACCCGTATTGAATTACAGGCAGTAAGTGGTGTTGTACTTGCAGCTATTGGTTTATGGTATGATGATTATACTGTAGGGAATGCAAATCCTGTTACAAAGCAATTATTAAACGTGCTGAATTACACAACAGGAGTTGAGCAAAATGATGTACCATTCAAAAATCAATTTCCATACCTTGCATTACCTCCACAGGGAACCAGTGAATGCGGCGGTGAATTAGTGAATCATAGAAGTGATTTGTTCAGTGATGATAATTCAAGTTTAAAGATTGGTTCACCATCAGTAATGATGTCGCAGAACTATCCAAATCCTGCAAACACAACAACTACATTCAAATACAGAATACTTACAGATGCAGAAGTCAGCATTAAAATTATGACTGCAGATGGTAGAACACTTGATGTTCCTGTATCCAATAAAATGGCTGCCGTTGGCACACATGAATTAGTATATAATGTTTCCAAATTGCAACCTGGAACATACTATGCATTGATTGAAAGTAACCAGGAAACAAGACAATCCATTGAGTTTATAGTTCAGCATTAATCATTAACTCTTTTCTACCAAAAAAAGCTGTCGTAACTGACAGCTTTTTTTTATATATAAATGAATAAGACTAAAAGAAATTTACAAATCAGAAATCGCATTTAAGCATCATAGAAATCTCTTTATTATATTTATCATTTCCGAAATAATTTAACATTAGTTTCACTTTCGGAGAGCATTTAATTCCGGCACCAACAATAATAATATCTTTATGATCCTTCATTTTGTAATCATATATATAACGGATGTAACTTAAATTAAACAGAAGCACTTTGGCCGTTTCCAGGTTAACCTGTGGAATAAACCTATATTCATTCACTTCATTATCTGATATTGAATGGCAAATATTAAATACACCAACCAGTTTTGTATCATTCTTTTGCAATAACTTAAACCAGGAATCAAATTCAATTTCCTGTGAGAGATTTTCCTCATTTGTTATATTTTTTAATGAAATACCTGCACTCCATCTTTCACGTGCATACCATATTGCAGGATCGATTGTTATTGTGCTGAAATTACTTGAGCTGGCTTCTCTTTTATTTTTATTGATTCTTGTACCAATACGCAGATTCGATTTATCATTTACTTTAATATTGAAATTGTATACTATTCCCAATACGTATTCCTTAATACTGGCAAAATAAATATCATCACCACCAGAACCACTTGCTTCTGCAACAACGCCGATTGCTGAATGCAACTTTTTCAGATTAGTGGAAATATTAAACTGAGCTCCCCTATAACCAGTTTCAAATTCATTTTCTTTGAACTGAAAGTAACTGGTTTCTGCAAAACCCGAAACTGCTATTGAGAAAGAATCCTGTCCTGCATAGGCTGCGTTATGCGGTAGCATATTGTAATAGGAGTTGCTATAAAAATAATTGGATGGTAATAATTGGGAAAAAGACGGTATAGAATGAATTAATAAAATAATTGAAATTGTACTGATTATAATTTTTTTATTGAGGATAAAATTCCTGTTGTATTTAATCATAGTGCTGGTGTGAACGCCTAAAATAGAGAATATTTATATTGGCATACAATTATTCCAGAAAGCATTTTCAGCAAACCTCATCCAAACACTCAATCAGATACTACTGCTGAAAAATATTACAATAATCCAGTACCCAATGCAACAGCGAGAAGCACAATCATTACGGTAACAGCAATCTGAACAAAAGATAAAGTGACTTTCTTTAATAACTTACTTCCTATAAAAGCTCCAGCAAACGCAGAAAGAATTGCAATAATCAATACTGTTAAATTGCTTCGGATATCAATATCTGACATCCTGTTAAAATATACTGTTAATCGTGTAAGGTCAACAAAGCATGCTATCAATATTCCGGTAGCAATAAAACTCTCCTTTGTTAAACCTGAGCGTATAAGAAACATACTTCTTAATGCACCCTGGTTGCCCGACAGTCCTCCAAAAAAACCACTTATCAGTCCTCCTATATATAATTTGTTTCTATCCACCTGTATTTTCGCCAATGCAGGAATTACTTCAAACAGGGAGAACACAATCATTAATACTGCAACAATCAATTTCACAGGAGTAATAAAAAATAATTTATCATTTATTGAATAGCTGTATAACGGAACACTGTCAGCAACCATTAATAATAACCTGGCTCCAATAAATGCACCAACGATTGCAGTGCATCCGAACCTTAATCCAACAGGCCAGTTTATTTGTTTTCCTACAAGTGATATTTTGAAAAAGTTATTCAGCAAATGAACAATACCGGTTAATGCAATAGCAACATCAACAGGAAAAAATAAAATGAAAACAGGAGTAAGGATTGTCCCCAGTCCGAATCCGGAAAAAAAAGTCATCAACGACGCAAGTAATGCAACTACTGAAATAATTATCAGCTCCATGTTTTCCGATTATTTAAAGAAAAATATTCACTTATTCCTTTTCACCTTCAATAAATAACATAGGTACTTTTAGAGTTAAACCGTTATTTCCTCCTGAATAAATATTAAGGTTTTGTTCCAATGCAGAAAATATTTTCTCTAACTCTTCCTTTGGAAAAAGGGCTGTCCAGTTTTCCAGCCAGCCCAGTTTAATAAAGTGATGATTCAGGAATGCACTTCCATCTGAAAATTTCATTTCGAAACTTTCATTATGAAGACGGCTAACAGTAAAATTACTTTCAGTAAATAATTTTGAAACACTTTCAATAGTTCCGCGATGCTCTTCTTCCTTCCTGAGAGATGCAATCAGGATTTCCTTATCAAGTTGTTGAAGTGTTGCGTAAAAAATGTTGTAAAAGTCTTTCCAGTGACCACTGAGATTTGTGGTTAATGCTAGCTTGCCTTTGACTTTTAAAACACGATTACATTCTTTAAAAACAATTTCAGGTCTTTCAAAATTATTGATACCAAGATTGGAAACTATTAAATCAACAGAATTATCATCGAAAGGAATTTGCTCTGCTGAACATTCAATTATTTCCACATTAGAAATTTGATAGCTTTTTATTTTCTGTTTTGCACGTTTATTTGCATTCACCCATGGATCAATTCCATATACCCTGCATGAATTACCAAGCCTTTCTGCAAGTTCAATCAGAGGGAAACCTGCACCGGAACCAATATCTATCACCTTTAGATTAGATTTCAACTCCAGGTGTTTAAGTAATAACAGACCGAATGATGCACTCCACAGAGGAAGTTCATCAAAAGTGTTTATGAATTCCTGGTCGTCATTAAATTTATAAGATAAGTACTGCATATTTTTCAATATTAATTATCCAAATAGAAGAGACAGGCAGTGCCAACAGTTATCAATTTCCCTGCTTCAGCAAATGCGTTAATAAAAGTCCAAGACTGATGTTACTGAGTTGATTTATTTTCCCGCTGTGAAACGCTATTCGGTCATTAAACAACATCATTTCATCTACGCCGAAACCAGATAACGTATAGAATGCAGGTGGCATATTGGATCCCCACATGATCCTTATCGATTCACCTGCAAAACCACCTTTACTAATATAGAAATCGTCCTTCTCTGTTAATGCATATTTTAAAAAAGTCCCTGATTTTATTTCCATTTTTTCTCCTTTAACAGTAAAAGAAATAGTTTTCTCATCCATTCCTTCCTTTCCGAAAATATATACTGCATTCGTTTCATGACCTATTGCATTTATTGTGAGAATGGAATCGGAAGCATAATAACTATCAAGAACCAGAATAGAAACATTATTCAATGTATCCCATACATAATAATTTATGATGAAACAATTTGCGCCAAGTTTTTTTGCTTCCTCACGAATAGCAAAATACATAGTTCCAATGACTGGTTTTCTATTCTTCGCTTTAACCTGTAGAGTTGCCACGAACTGAAGCTGACTCTTATCGATGAAAGGTTCAACAAAAGCGTACTTTGGTCCTGAAGGTAAGCTTTGAACTCCGGATTTGTTTAAAACTTTCACACTTTGGGAGAACGACGAGGGCGCGATCATCAAGTGAAATGCAATAATAAATATATAATAATTCAATTTATACATACAATGCGGATCCAGTACACAAATATATTTTTAAAAATGAAACAACATTAATGACGATGACTTATTATATGACGCCTTACTACTCTTTCAACTCATAAGGAATATAATTTTCCCATTGCCAGAGTGTATAAATATCTCCAATTGCAAATGACAGCAGTTCTTTAAATACACTTTCTCCATTATCATTGTTCGTCATTATTAATATGGCAATTTTCTTCTCCGGAAAGCAAACAGAATAATTTCCCGCAATTCATAAACGTCAAGATGCAAATGATCTAAAGAAAATTGCAGTAATTAAAAATAGTGCTTTCAAGGTATGGCAAAAGCATGCTTATCAATTTTACTGGATTCAAGGAAGCACTTAAAAATACATTGATCCGGCCTTTTCCTTTTCAGGTATACCAGTTGCATACGAATCAGCACATATATATAATTTCTTTCTATTTAAAACAGTGCAAAATAGCAGACAAAACTTCCTGGTTAGTTCTTAATCAGGTGTTGTGAAAAGTAAAAAGATTTAGCAGCGGTGCTATTAGATCGAAGTGAATGCACAATGATCATGCTTCGAAGGGTGGATTCAAATCTTTCTGTGAGTAATGAAAATCACCACCCATAATATGCATATATATAATATATTAAAATATATAGCTGGGAAATACAGTTTACCCTGAATTGGAGAAATAGAACACCATCTTCATGATGAACAGGGGACTACTTATTCTCTTCACTTATTGAGTAAAACTTCCTTAGTTATAACTTCATTTCCATTTGAAACCTTAACAAGATAAACTCCGTTCTCCAGCCTCTCCGCATCTATGCGCTCCTGGCTACTGCTTTCTATTATCTTTTTGATCACCAACTGACCTTTAAGATCATATATATAACCAGGTAAATAACACCCACCTTATTCTTTAAAGTAATATTGAAGAAATTACCTGCAGGATTGGGGAAATATCAAAGTCCGGAGTAACATTTGCATCGGGGAGTGTATTATCCATCATTCGAAGAGTTTTTAAATATCGTAGTAAGAGTTAAAAATGCAATCTTAAGTTTTGAGCAGAAAAAGAATCAGTTTAGTGTCCTTACTGTTTAAAATCAAAATCCTTTATTGCCGGATAAAGTCTCACAGGATTATTACTCCATGTCTCAACGGAATTTCTCGTTTTCATTGATATATAATAAAAGTTACCAAATGAAGCAACAGGAAAACCAAGTGAAACATTTCCATTAATATCGAATATTCCAGTTGTGCTATAAGCAACAGCAAATGGACTTGATGGATAATGCAATGCAACAGTAATTGAATCGCCCATTGTAGAATCAGCTGACAAACCGTTATTATATAAAGCAGGAGATAAAGTTCCACCTGAATAAGAACCTTCAACAAACATTTTAAGATTCAGCAAGGGTGATGGTGCTTCATTGATGTTAACATAATAATCACCTGTCTGACTATGAGAACTTCCACCACATGGTGAAATTGAACCTACACGAAGCACACGCACACGCATACGTGTTAACCCATTCAACGCTGATGGCGGTATGTTGATTGGCACTTCTAAATCAACTACCATATCATCCGGTCCACCTGATATTGCCGTCATTCGTTCTGATGGTTGAAAAACTCCATCATGGTCATAATCAATAAATACAAACATGTCATGCGTATTCATATAATCTCCATAAGCATTTACAATTAAATTATTAGTAGTGCCTTTATATATCTGAGCAACGGGAGAATAATATATATTGTATCCGGGAGGATTTCCTGGACGAACGGAAAAATTATTATCAATTTCATTAAGGCGCACTCTCACCAGTTTATCAGTGAATCCATTTTCTCCAACAGGTATGCAATAACAGGAAAGCAATCCTGAAAGTGTAACAGTTTTTTCAGCAGTATAGTCAGTATCATTTGTAGCATTACAGATGGCACGTAAACGATATCTTTTCACCTGGGTTTGAGAAGTAGTTAACGAAGTTGAATCAGTAGCACCTGCAATATCAGTAAAGTTTCCGGCAACAGGCGCAGATTGCCACTGGTAAGAAACTCCTGCAACAGGATTGTAAGTATTCTGAAGTGTAAAAGAAATCCCGGAACATACACTATCATTCCCAGTAAGATTTGAAAGAACCGGAGAACCATTGCAGGGAACTAAAGGAAGTATATCAATCAAATAAGTTTCTGTTTCATCAGGGTTGTATGGAAAATGGTTACAATATATATTACCTATTCGTATTCCTGTTAATCCTGCTAATGAATTTACTGGAATCGTGAAACTGCCGGAGTAAGTTTGAGTAGAACCCGGGGCAATGCCAACATAACTTGTTCCTCCTAAATAATCAACGGTTCCATCATGCTGAAAATCGACACCTACATAAAGGTGATATATATAATTAGCAGGCAATGAATCAACAAGATAACAGGCTGTTAATGTTATAGAATAATTTACAGTAGAACCAGCTGCAACAGAAACAGGAGTCAGACCAGTATAATCATTGTAACTGGCATGTGTGCAGGTTGAGGAATTGCTCACACTGTTTATAGTAAAATTGGTAATATTAACTTCCGCATCCTGTATAGTTTCCGAACACATACAATTGTAATGTGGTGTTCCCGTAACCTGATACGCCGGTGTTGCAGCACTATCATTAGTAAAAGAGCAATAGCTGCGGCAGATGAAATAAGTTGTTTGCGTAATAGTAGTATTAACTGAAGTTCCAGTACTTCCTGCCATAATCGCCCATGGACCAGACGATGTTGCTGAGCTGAACCACTGTCTGCTGATTCCATTTGCTATCTGGTAATTATTTAATGCAAGTGAAATATTTGCTGTTGGGAGAAGGCAAATACTTGTTGTACCACTAATAGTACCTGCTTGCGGAATACCATTGCACACAACTGGTATTATATTCAGTTGCATATTCGGACGGGTGTTAACTAAAGTTGCAGCAGGTCCCAGATTACAACCTACTGATGTTGTGGTACCAGAGGCAGCCTGACAATATTGTATAAGGTTAGTGGTAGCAATTACAGAAGTGCTTGTACCAGTTGTTGCAGAATTATTATAACATATCTCCACCAATAAATTATCCATTCCATTCCAGAAAAAATTACTGGTGAAAGAAAATGTTTTCCATCCCGAAGCAGTGATACTTACGTTACTACTAAATACGGTCGTTAATCCAATATCATCAAATGTTCCTGTTAATACATTTGCGGATGTTTGTTTGATTTTTATGTTGAAGGAGTTAAGTGTAGCAGAATTAAAAGTAGTACCTACATTAAATGCCAGTGAAGTGATATCACCGAATGTAACTCCTTGTGATGTTAATTCTGATGCCTTTATTATATATTGCTTTCTTGCATCACTCACTGCATTTGAAAAAGGAGTTTGAGTGGTAGAAGTGGTTTGGGTAGTTCCGGAGCCAACAGTATAAATGGTTGCACGACTTTGGAAAATACAACAAACAAAAATTGTTGCAATCAGCTTAAATTTAAAAGAAAGTTTCATACGCAGAGGGTTTGAAACAAAAATACTTTTTATAACTGATAATTACAATTTTATTGAAACGGCTCTCATTAAAAGGGTGAACCGAACAGTTTAGTTACTTGCAAAATCCCTTAGTTTCTGATAATAATGGAACTGTATAATACTTTAGTATCAGCGTTAAAAACAGGAAGAATTCCTTTTATTACTTCACTCTTTCCAACCCTGCAATAGCAAGCTCATAACCCGGGCGCACTTTTAACGCCTGCTCATAATCTGCTTTTGCGGCGGCAATATTTCCTAATGCTTCATAAGCCAGTCCGCGATTATATATAGCTTCTGCATAATACGGATCAACATTAATTGCATCCGTATAATGCTTCACAGCCTGATCACGTACTTTTAAATATTCGTAATGAATATATCCTAAATTGAAGTGTGCATTTTTATTTTTTGGATTAATCTGTAAAATAGAAGTGTAATCCTGAATGGCTTTATCAAAATCATGTTTCACTTCCTGATAATACATCGCTCTTCCATACAAAGCTTCTTCACTGCGTGGATTTACATTAACTGCTCCTGTGAAATATTGTTCAGCTAGCGGGCTTTTTTTCTCACCAAATAAAACTCCCAACTGCATAAACGGTGCGTAATATTTCGGATCCTGTTCGATGGCTGTCTGGAAACTGGAAATTGCTTTTGCAGTATCTCCCAGTTCTTTGTAAGCCATTCCTTTCATCATATAAGCTTTCGGATTATTAATTTCCTTCCGGAGAATATTGTTGAGATGTTTAAACACTTCATCATATTGCCTGGCTATAAAAAATAATTCTGCCAGTTTCATATTTCCTTCTTTACTGTCAGGCTGCAGTGAAAGACTTTTCTCAAGTGATTGCTTTGCCTGTGATGGTTTATTCGCTGCTAACTGTACATCGGATAATGCAATAAAATAATCTGCTTTAGAGGAATCAATGCCAATCGCTTTATATATATCTTTTGAAGCATCATTAAAATTACGCTGCTCTATATATAATTGCGAACGGGTGTAATACAGCTCAGCATTATCAGGATTGGCAGCAATGAGATTGGTAATCTCTGTGATTTTTTTTCCTGTTGCAGAAGTATCGCCCTGCGTTACCGCAGCTACTGGGGATGTTTCTGTTTTAGGTTTGCAGGCAGTAAAGAGCAAGGTAATCGCTGCAAAAACAATTATTATCTTCCGGTTATTCATATACAGTTCTGGTGAATAAAAAACGGGATGAAGATAATGAACTTCATCCCGTTTAATTAAATGTCTGTTGTAAAAACTCCTTTTATCGTTCTCTTGCGGAGAGGAATAAAACTTTATTCAGAAAGGTATCAACCGTTACGCATTTTGTTTTACAACTAATGCTTCACGGATTTTTGCTTCTATTTCATCTGACAGTTCAGGATTATCATTCATCATTTGCTTCACAGCATCACGTCCCTGACCTATTTTTGTTTCACCGTAACTGAACCAGGATCCACTCTTTTTAATGATGTTATTATCAACACCCAGATCCACGATCTCACCGTTACGTGAAATTCCTTCGCCATACATAATATCAAACTCAGCTGTACGGAACGGAGGAGCTACTTTATTCTTTACAATTTTCACTTTCGTACGATTACCAACTACTGTATCACCATCTTTAATCTGGCCAATCCGACGGATATCAAGACGGATAGATGCATAAAATTTAAGTGCATTTCCACCAGTTGTTGTTTCCGGGTTACCGAACATCACACCGATTTTTTCACGAAGCTGGTTGATGAAAATACAGCAACATCCTGTACGACTTATAGAAGCGGTGAGTTTACGTAATGCCTGCGACATTAAACGTGCCTGTAAACCCATTTTACTGTCCCCCATTTCACCTTCAATTTCACTCTTTGGTGTCAAAGCAGCTACCGAGTCAATAACAATAATGTCGATTGCACCGGAACGGATCAGGTTTTCTGTAATCTCTAACGCCTGTTCACCATTATCGGGTTGAGAAATCAGGAGGTTTTCAATATCCACACCCAGCTTCTGTGCATAAAAACGATCGAATGCATGTTCTGCATCAATAAATGCAGCAATACCACCCTGAGCCTGAACTTGCGCAATGCAATGAATGGCAAGTGTGGTTTTTCCTGATGATTCAGGACCATAAATTTCAATTACTCTTCCTTTGGGAAGTCCGCCGATTCCAAGCGCCGAATCCAATGCTATTGATCCGGTAGAAATAGCTTCAATCTGTTCAACTGCACTATCACCCATTCTCATGATGGTGCCTTTTCCATAAGTCTTCTCAATTTTGTCGATTGCCAATTGCAATACCTTCAGTTTTTCTTTTGCTTCTGATGCTTCTGTTGCCATGATTTTTTTTGATTTAATTTCTGGTTAGAGGTAATTTTATCTAACAAATTTGCGGAATTTTTCTGTTGAATTTCTGATTTACTCTTTTTTTAGTTTTAAACAATTTCAGCAGTTATTAACTGTGTTAAGAGGTTAGAAACGGATCATTTTTCTGACTCGAACTTATCATGCAAGGCCGTTAAACCGCCAATCATCTGTGAAGGTCCGACCTACAACTACTCGGTAACACCGACTGTTGCAAATTCGACGTTCACTTGGGCTGTCTCTGGCCTAGCGACGCCTGCTAACTACACGATTGTTCTTAGCGGTGCATCTAACCAGAATGCAGCTATCACGTTCACGCCAGGTGCTGGTGCTGGATCCCAACTTGGAACCGCTCGCGATATCTCGGTTACCGAAACAGGACCTGGGCCTGAGTTCTGCGCCACTACCACGAATCCTCTAAAATCTCTGGTTATTTACACGACTCCTAGTGGTGTGATTAACACGAGCAGTCCTGCGTACTGTGCCGCGC
>JBDTVD010000079.1:0-12331 GCA_040007375.1 Bacteroidota bacterium
AGAATAAATTCCATCGCTTCAAGAGGCGTCATGTCTGCAAGATGATTTCTTAAGATCCACATCTTCTGCATCATCTCTCTGTCAAGCAACAGATCTTCTCTTCGTGTACTTGAAGCAACCAGATCGATAGCAGGGAAAATACGCTTGTTGGAAATTTTACGATCCAATTGTAACTCCATGTTACCTGTACCTTTAAACTCTTCAAAAATCACCTCATCCATTCTTGAACCTGTATCAATAAGTGCAGTAGCAAGAATAGTTAGTGAACCACCATTTTCAATTTTACGCGCAGCACCAAAGAATCGTTTTGGTTTCTGTAATGCATTTGCTTCCACACCACCTGATAAAACTTTTCCTGATGCAGGAGCAACTGTGTTATATGCACGTGCAAGACGTGTAATTGAGTCAAGTAATATCACCACATCATGTCCGCATTCAACCATACGTTTTGCTTTTTCAAGAACGATGTTGGCAATTCTTACATGTCTGTCAGCAGGCTCATCAAAAGTGGAAGCAATAACTTCTGCTTTAACACTTCTTGCCATATCAGTAACTTCTTCCGGACGCTCATCAATTAATAATATTATAAGATATGCTTCCGGATGATTGGCTGCAATTGCGTTTGCTACTTCTTTCAGTAAAACTGTTTTACCTGTTTTCGGTTGTGCAACAATTAATCCCCGTTGTCCTTTTCCAATCGGTGTAAACATATCCATCACACGTGATGAATAATTGGAGTTGGAATGAACAAGATTAAATTTTTCATGTGCGAAAAGTGGAGTAAGGAAATCAAACGGAACTCTGTCGCGCACAATTATCGGATCCTGTCCGTTAATGCTGTCAACTTTAATTAATGGAAAATATTTTTCACCTTCACGTGGAGGACGAACAGATCCTTTTACAGTATCACCTGTTTTCAATCCGAATAATTTTATCTGTTGAGGTGATACAAATACATCATCAGGTGATGGTAAATAATTGTAATCAGATGAACGCAGGTAACCGGAATTATCAGAGGTGATTTCAAGCACACCTTCACATTCAATTATATTTCCGAAATCAAATGAATTATCCGGTGGCAAACGACGTTCACGGAAATTATCATTCTGCTGCATTTGTTGTGCAGGAGGATTAAATTCTCTTGGTGGTTGTGGCGTTGTAATAACCGGAACATTCATAGTATTTAAATTCTCCGGCCCACGTGGAAGTGGTTTCTCAAAATCAAATGCAGGTTGTGGCCGCGTTGGAGGAACAGTTTTCTTTACATCAGCTTTATCACCATAAGAATGCGGCTGATATTGTACACGTGCTGCCTGGTCTTCACCTTCAACAGCTGGAATTATTCTCTGACGTTTCGGGCGTGATGAATCATTATCAGATGCTGGTCGTGGTGCTGCCTGAACAGGTTGTGTAAATTCCGGTTTTTCCTGCTTCACTTTTTCACCTTCCGGTTTTTCTGCTTTATCAGGACGTGAAACTTTCTCAGTTTTTTCAGCACGTTTTCTGGTTTCTTTTACCGGTTTATCAACTGCCGGTATATCGATGCCAAGTTCTTTGAAATCGATTTCAGGATTTAAAGCCTGGTGATCGAGAATTTTATATACAAGATCCTGTTTTTTCAGGTTTTCGTAATTATCAATCTGTAATTTTTTAGCTATATCTTTTAGCTCGGGTAATAACTTCTCGTTTAATTGAAGTATGTCAAACATGTAAAAATTTATTTTGAGTTTAATTTATTTTATGAGGGAGTTGCAGTAATTATATATAGAACTGAACGCTTGCCCTGGAAATCTGCTCACTTTTAAATGACCAATATTTTGTCGTTAAAGAGGAAGCCACTTGGAAATACAACTATCCGGTAAGATTGAATTATCTGGTTAACGAATGAAGTTTGTAAGAATAAGTGTGGGAGATAAGTTGGGACAAAGGGACTAAAAATTAATCCTGAGATTGCAATATTAAGCATTATAACGCACAAACGCCAAAAAATGTTATAGGAGACAGTAAGTTTTTTATTAACAGGCTTATTGACATCTTTGCGGTATCTAATTATATAACGATGATACAACGAATTCAAAGTGTGATACTATTCCTGGCTATTATTTGCGGTATTCTGGTATTCATTCTGCCTGTTTTCACCTTCACAAAGACCCCTGAATTTCCGGAATATACAGTAAATGGATGGTCAACCTCTCAAAAGGACGGCAATGAAACAAAGGAGTTATATATGAACCGTCCTCTTATCCTGATGAATGGGATAGTTATTATTCTGACAATTGCAGTGATTTTTATGTACAGGAACAGGAAAAGGCAGGCAAAGATGTGTCATCTTTTAATGTTGCTTCAGTTAATATTTATATCACTTTTAATGTATGACTGGGAACTTGCAGGTAAGTTGGCAGGTGAAGGGTATGAATGGAAAATAGCGTCAGGGATGGCGTTTTTAATTTTGCCGGTTATACTATTTCTTATTGCCCGTTTTTATATAAATAAAGATGAGGCTTTGGTGCGGTCAGCGGATCGATTACGCTAAACTTCCACGGCTGCCCAATTCAATTACTTCCATGTCACGTGGAGATCTACCTTCAATTTTAAAGCGGATCATCGTTCGTGTTTTATGAAAACCATGATATCCTGCTGCGCCTGGATTAATATATAGCATCGGAAATACCGGATCACGCTGCACTCTTAAAATATGAGAATGACCACAAATGAAAATGTCAGGTTTCTCCTGTCTGATCACTGACTTTACTTTGTCGTTATATTTTCCTGGAGTGCCGCCGATGTGTGTTATATAAATCTTTACTTCTTCACAATAAAAAACCAGATGCTCTTCAAATGTCATGCGGAGTTTGTCATCATCAATATTTCCCCAAACAGCTTTTAAGGGTTTAATAGATGCAAGTTTATCAGCAACAGCAAGTGAACCGATATCTCCTGCATGCCATATTTCATCAGCTTCCCTGCAATGAGTAAGAATAGATTCATCAAGATGATGATGAGTATCTGATAGAAGGAGAATTTTTTTCAAGGAAGAATTTGTTGATTAGTAAAAGCAATTATCCTGTTAATAGAAAAGCAGACTCATAATAATTATATAAATTGCAGAAAGAATATTAAATAATTTCCATTTCGCTTTCACTGATCCAACCTATATTGCCATTTGCAATCCTGATTTTTTTCCAGCCTTTTAATTCATCAATAATATCAATGCGTGTTCCGGCATGAAGCATAAACAGGTTGGTGCTTTTATCATCAGGAGAACTTTTTATATAAGCACTGGTTTCAGTGATGATAGCTGATTTATTTCCTGTTAAGCGTTGATGCTGGATGCCTGCAACTACTAAAATAAAAACACCGGCAACAAGAAAAATTAACGTGGCAAAGAAACCCGTCTTCTTTAGAAAACTTCTGTTAGAGAAAATATATAATATTGAAAACAGCAATGCCGTCCATAAAGCAGTAATACCAATTTTACTCCAGATATCTTCATTATAAAGACTTATAAAATTATCTTTCCATTGCTCGTAAAAAAGTTTAGGCAGAGGCTCAATTTTATCTACAGTATTCAGATTCGCAAGACGTAAATTAAAACTCACATCTTCATCACCCGGCTTTAATTTTAATGCTCTTTCATAATTCAAAATAGCTTTCGGAATATTATCCTGTTTGTAATAAGCATTTCCTAAATTATAATATAAAGCTGATGATACATAACCACCTCTGATTAATGATTCATAGGAACGTGCTGCTACTTTATAATTTCCTGAACGGTATAATGCATTCGCTTTATTGAATTGGTCGGAGGGGGATGCTGATAAGTTAAAAGTGGAGAGAAATAAAATCAACGATACAGTCAATTTCACTGCAGCTATCTTTATATATAACACCTGGTTTTGCTTCATCCTTTTAAAGATTGTTCAAGTGTAACAATGGATTGTAATGCCTGCTGGTAAACTGCTGAAGTATCAGCATTTGATGCCCCTCCAAACCTTGCCATTTCGCATTGGTCAATTGTTTGTAGCAATGAGTTTATTGTTTCATCACCTACATTCTTCTGTTGAAGAATAGCAGTGAGATTATCGCGTGAAAGATCGGAAGGAGGGATAGCAAGTTTATCACCGACAAAACCCCACAATGCTTTTGATACTTCTTCAAAGAATGCACTTTTCTCTCCCGCATTCATATGTTTTTGTGCGATGGAAAGTTTTTTACGTGCAGCATCTGTTGCTTTCCTGCTCTTCAGGGACACTACATCACTGTTTATTGTTCGCACATGATTTCTATACCATAGTAATCCAAAGAAAGCCGCAAACGGAACTACAATCAAACAGTAAAAACCAGCGGAATTATAAAATCCACCTGATGCTGATATAAATTCCTGGTCGTTGATTTTTATATAACGGATATCTTTTCCCAGTAGTTGAAAATCACTTTTGTTTACTGAAGTAATTACTGAACTCTCTCCTGATCCGCTTCCTTTCCCTACTTTCAGTTTGAATGGTCCTGCTGTTTTGGATATATATTGTTTTTTAGCAAGATCAAAATAACTGAATGTTACCGGTGGCAATTCATACGATCCTTCATGTCGTGGAATAAGAAGATACTCTATCGTTTTGCTTCCTGATACACCTGACTCACTTACTTTCAGATTATCATTTGTTTTCGGATCATAGGATTCAATATCACCCGGAAATTCCAATGCAGGAGGTTCAACAAGTTTGATGTTTCCACTACCACTGATTTTTAATTTCAGTGATACAGGTTCATTAGCATTGGTTGTAGATTTATCAATTGTTGCATCAAAACTCAACTGGCCGACACTTCCATTAAATCCAGCAGGAGCTCCTTCAGGCAAAGGTTTTACATTTACTAAAAGCTTATTACTTTTAAATGCAACTTTCACATCACGTGCTGAGTTAAATCCGAAGAAAGGATCATTGAAAAAAGGATCATTTGAAAATCCGCCACGACCTTTTACCTGGACGCGTGCAATACATTCCAGTTCCATCGGATCTATATATAAAGTACCGTTTTGCTGAGGAAACAGAACCACCTTCTTTAAAACACCCACTTTATAATTAATACCATCCACTGTTGCGTTGGATAACTGAAGCTGTTCCGGCAGTTCAATATCCTGACTCCAGAAACCATTCATGGATGGTGCTTTTGAAACAGTATAGTTGATAATATTAACGTTGGTATAAAGTTTAAAAGTTACAGTAACTGCTTCACCCTGGTAAACGGATGATTTATTTATTTCTGCGCGGAGAAAAATATTTTTATCTGTAACACCGCCGGATTCCTGCGTAGTATTATTTTTTTGTCCTTGCTGATTCTGCGCAGCATTTCCTTTTACAACATTCAGTATTATTCCGTTTGATTGAATTCTTTTTCCATCAGTTTCAATGGAAGCAAAACCAATTTTAAAACTGCCTTCCGCTTTAGCCTGCAAAAAATAGGTAAAGCTCAATGATTGTGAATAACTGCCATTTACGATCTGCACTTGTGTACTCTGGCTTGGTCCGCCCAGCACTACAAAATCTTTTAAATCCGGTGACTGGAAATTCCGGCCATTTCCATTCAGAGTATAAGTAAGCTGAAATTGTTCGCCGACGCCAACTGTATTTTTATTTACTGTACCGGTTAATACTGCCTGACCCATTAATGTAACAGGAAGCACCAGCAGAAAGAGTGCACTCAGGAACGATATATATGTTTTTGTGGAATTCACTCTTGATTTCAATAGCGCTGCAAAGAAAAACACAATGCATGAAAATTTCTTAAAATTAACAGGATGTTAACTGCCATGTTTTTTTGGTTGATGTTTATACTTACTTAATTGTTACTGATTCATTTCCTTTTGTAAGGTCGACTGTTATATGTTCCTGTAATGTAGTGCTTACGGTTATGCCTACATAATCTGCCTCCACAGGATAACGTTTATGATCACGGTTTA
Source organism: Bacteroidota bacterium (assembly GCA_040007375.1). GTDB lineage: Bacteria > Bacteroidota > Bacteroidia > AKYH767-A > OLB10 > JANOXC01. Next base: position 5,960 of record JBDTVD010000079.1, read on the forward strand.
CGAGAATAGCTGTTCTTAATTTTTTAATATCAGCCTCCAGGAACGGACGCAATCCATATATTAAAGTTTTTCCGGAGTTAAGAACGTCATCAGCAACTATCACCACTTTATTAAATAATTCCTGTTGTGAAAGTGTAGGGTTTAAATTATGTGATACCGGATTTTCTTTATCAAGGGTTACTTCAATCAGCCTGGTTTTTAATGGACAAATGGTATTTAATGCCTGCTGTAGCCGTTGTGCGAATATATAACCGCTACGTGCAATGCCTGCAATAAATAAATCACCTTCGTTATAATTATCCTCATAAATCTGGTAAGCAATGCGATTGATGCGCTGCTCCACCTGCCTGCTGTTCAATACCTGTGTTGCAGTTTTCATTGTTGCTGATCGTTCACTGTATAAGCTGGGAGATGTCCTCCTCCTGCAAAATATTTATGGTAATAAGGTTCATTAAGATCACTTACGATAACACCGTTACTTGTACTTGCATGAATAAATTTATTATTGCCAAGATACATTCCTACATGAGAAATTCTTCGCTTACTTCTTATCCTGAAAAAAACCAGGTCACCTTCTTCAAGATCCTCTTTATCAACCTTAGTTATCTTTTTATATATATCACCGGAATTGCGTGCACCGATATCTGTTTTAAAAACTGTAAAATAAAGCGCATTTACAAAACCGGAACAATCAACACCACTTTTCGAATTACCAGCATAACAGTAAGGAGTTCCCATCCAGTTTTCAATAGTGTCGTACAAACTTTTATTCCAGGATACAGGCAATTCAAATCCCATAATTTGCGAATAATAGTTTCTTTCCTGCTCTGAAATCCAATTACTGTCAGCACCGGAAAGAGTGTTGTATTGAGAAACACCTTTCCATATAAACAGGAACTGGAAAACAATAAGGATTAACCACTGTTTCTTCATTCGTGCGAAAGTACTCTTTTTTGTAAAATGATAAACAGTTCACGTCCCTCACGTTTTGGAATGGAATTATAGCAGGGTTCCATCTTTATTTCAAATAAGGGTTCAAAATATAAACGGTATTCATTTTCATTGCCACCAAACGGAGGACCTTCCTTCTCAAATTCGCAATTAAAAAGTAATCCTGCCAACCGGCCGGAGGGCTTTAACAGGCTGTACATTTTCTCAACATATTTTTTTCTTAATGATGGATTTAATGCGCAAAAGAAAGTCTGTTCGATAATTAAATCATACGTCCCATTGTGATGGAAAAAATCTTCGCAGTGTAAATGATCTTCCGGAAACGATGGATTTTTAGCAGCAAAATTTCTAAGTGGTTCAGCTGCGTAATCGAGAAGATGTACATTTTTAAAGTCATTCTTAATTAATAATTCTGCTTCATAACTGTTGCCACAACCTGGAATTAATATAGATATTTCCTTTTGAGTTAACTGATTCAGGAATGTTGCAATTGCAGGGGAAGCTGATCCAATATCCCATATAGCATCATTGTTTTGATATCGCTGCTTCCAGTATGCTGCATCAAGTAAATGGTCGTTGTTATTATTATTATTATTATCCATTGCTTTAAGAAATTACGTTGAGTGAAGAAGGTTGTATAACTGCTTTCACTTTTGAAATCGGATCGGAAGGTTCACCATCAATATGCAAATGAACCGGATGAGAAGCTTCCACTTCCAGTGAGCGACATTGATACATCGTTGTATAATTATCAGTTTTCAGTTTCCCTGTGAAAAGCCTGTAAAATAAACCCGGCATCTGGTGCAGAGGTGGACGATTCACAATTATAACATCCATCAATCCATCATGCAGATCTGCCAAAGGTGCAATTATAGCTGCATTTCCAAACTGAGAAGCATTGGCAATAACAACCATGTGCGCTGTTCTATCTATGTGCTTATCATCAATGGTAATATTAAAACTAACGGGTTTATAACGGAAATATTCTTTCAATGCAATACGTGTATAACCTGATAACCCACGTTTACCTGATTTATCAAAAAGCCATGCAACATATCCATCAAACCCAAAACCGGAAACATTTAATGAAAGCCTGTTATTAATATCAAGTACATCTATTTTAGATACTGTTCCATTCAGAATTTTTTGTAATGCCTTTGCAGGATCAGCAGGAAATTTCAGATGTCGTGCCAGTCCATTTCCGGAACCTGCAGGAATTACAGCCAATGATGTATCAGTACCATTTAATGCACGTCCAACTTCATTAACAGTTCCATCGCCACCAACAGCAACAACACAATATTTATTCTGTTTAACAGCTTCAGATGCAAGTGTTGTAGCATGTCCGCGATGTGTGGTTAATTCAAACTCAACATTAAATTTTTCTTTTAATCCTGAACTGTCAATCAGATTTTTGATCAGTGGTCCTTTGCGATGGCCTGCAATTGGATTTACAATAAATAATAGTTCTGATTTCATTATCTCGCTAAATCATTTTTAAGAAGATGTTGACGGAATTGCTGTAATGCTGCTTTCGTAATTGTAGTCAGTTTTTTTTGTTCAGTAATATTTTTATCCAATATATTATTTTTTAAAAGAGGATCATTGCGGTAATCATAAAATCCTATTGCAGAAATGTTATCGCCATCAAGCATTATTATATATCTGTCATCAATACCCTGGTAAATACTATTTATATAATTTATTGCGAAATGATTTCCGGATCGGAATATACTATGACCAAAAGCAGAGAATGGATGCGTGTAGTGAAGATAATCAAGAATTGATGGAACTATATCTGCATGCTGCATAACAGATGTATCAACACGATTCATGGTAACATCTGAAGGAGAATAAAATATAACAGGGATTTCAAAACTTCCTTTACTTGTTGTTGCTTCCGGTTTAAAGCCAGGTCCTGTATGATCAGCAGTGATCACAAATAAAGTATTATTAAACCATGTTGATTTTTTTGCAAGATCAAAAAATGTTTTCAATGAATGATCTGCATATCCGATACTTTCAAATAAAGGCTGTGATCCTTTTGGAAAACTATTTATATATTGATGAGGAATGGTAAAAGGATGATGTGATGAAAGTGAAAAAAAAACTGAACAGAATGGTTGTGCAGAAGCATCCAGTTTTCTGTACATAAACTTATAAAAAGGTTCATCAAATATTCCCCAGCTCCCATCGTAATCTGCAGCAGGCCCATCATATTCATTACGACCATAATATTTACTGAAGCCGGCTAACGGACTAAAATTTTCGAAACCCATTGTTCCGTTATTTCCACCATGAAAAAAGTAACCGGAATAACCTTCATTCTTTAATAAACCTGCAACACCATTTATTGAATTGGTATTATATCCTGATGAAATAAATGATTCATCCATCAGGTTAGGAATTGATGCAACAATTGCTGGTATTCCTTCAATGGATCTTTTAGAATTTGCATAAGCATTGGTAAACACAACACTTTTGCTGCATAAAGAATCAAGAAATGGAGTCCATCCTTCACCATTATTAAAAAAACCACAATATTCCTTTGAAAAACTTTCCAGTATTATGATCACCACATTCATCTTCCGTATGCTATCGTATGGAAATTTTTGGAAAACAGGATAAATCTTATCTGCATCAGCATCACTCATAAATTTAACTGGTGAAAGTGATTCCATATCCCTTGTTTTAATTATTGCAAAGGGAGTATTGAGCATTGCAGGAATAAGTGATCTTGAAGTATACCTTGCAGCAGTCTGCATACTTATCGGCTTAAATTGAATTCCGCCGCGAACGCCGATGATAAAGAGTCCAGCAGATAAAATAAAACCTGTAATATGAAATGCGATGGAGAACTTTCTTTTTACCTGATTTTTTAAAGTCCTGTGATAAAGAAATTCTATACCTGCTATAAATAACAGTAACAGGATTAAGAGGTACCAGTAATCTTTTAAATAGGAGGTGAAATTAAATTTAAGATCGCCCGTTGCTTCGGAGGTGAAGAAATCGGCTGTAGTTCGTTTTTGAGTGAATCCAAAATAAACGCAGTCTATCAGGTTAAAGAGTAGTGCAGGAATATTAAAAAAGTAAAAAATAGTTTTTACCCAAAACTGATAGCGTGAACTATAGAATGCCGGGAATGGTATAATATGAGCCAGTATAAAAACTGCATTGATAATGAGAATGGCCGGAATATCAAATCGAATCCCATAGAAAAACAACTTAATAATTTCCCATACAGTAGCTCCTGTAAGAATTACCGGATTAAAAGCAATAAAGCATCCTCTGCAACAGGCATATGCCAGTAAGAGGATACCAAAACGTTTAAAAAGTACAGCAAAACGTGAGTCGGTCACAGGACAAAAATATCAGAAATGCATCAGGTAGGATTGCAATTTTATCAGCCATCATTATAATCATTTGGCGAGATGTATGATAATCACTTTGAATGATCGGAAATTCTACGTGAAAAATCGAATAAGGGAACAGTGTTTGAATATTCTAGTAGAAAAACGGATATATAAATGAAAGATTCTTACCAACAGCCAGTATTACACAATCAGAATACAATAAGAATTCTGATATTAATAACAATCCTGGTAAGCTGCCTCTATCTCACATTTGGCGCTACCTTATAAAAAAAATTTAGAATTTGATTTGAGTAGATTTATTGTTGATGATTTGGTTGAAGTGCTGTTTGGTTGACAGCACTTTTTTTATTTTCTGTAATAGGTCTTGCAGTTTTCCGTATTACCGTTTTTCGAATGGGAGTAGAAAACCTGAAATTCAGCTGAATCTAAGGAACCACTTAACAATGTGTAATAAGTACTGTCAGGATTAACATAATCCAGTATACTTGAATCTGCCAGCAGTTGTGGAGTATTAATCAGTATTTTATTTGACTGAGGATCATAACTGGCCAAAATAGATGAACCATAGCCAAGGTTTCCGAAATTATTTATAGAAAATCCGTAGTTGGAAACGGGTGAAGTAACCACTGCGGCGGCAAAGAGGGAGTCATTTATTGTATCTCTGAACTGAGTGCAGTTTGAATAAAATCCATCCAGAAAAAAGCCGGTATTACGAACTACAATATATCTCCTGGTAGTAAAGGTGTTTCCCGCATGATCAGTAACGGAATAAACAACAGCATAGGTTCTTGCTGAATCAGATAATATAGTTGGATAAGTAACAATCACATTTGCCGTAAGGTCTCCATCAACATCATCAACTGAACTATAACCCTGTTCAACAAAAGTTCCTCCGATACTGTCAATATTATATGGATTGGCGCCATCAAGAAGAATGTAGGGTAAGTCAGTGTCATCATCTGACTTACAGCTTTGCCAGGTTACTAATACAAAAAGCAAAAACAATATTTGGGTAAAGGGAGATTTAATATTCATAAGGAAATGTTCTAACGGTTTTTATCTTCTTTATTGCTACAATTTCGTATAAGTATATAAACTATTAGTCACAAAGCTATTTACTGTTTCTGTAATATATAATATGATTGTTGAACCGGTGCCGCCATTACCGGATGTGTTTCCACTCCCGGAAAATGTTCTCATTACAGCTGGAGTACCACAGATAAATGATTGAGAAGGCATGCTAACAGTTCCATTACCATTAATAAATATGGTTAATTTATCAGAGGCATTTGAATAGTCTCCAAATTTACTCCATTGCAAACCATTGTTCAAGGTGATGGAAGAATTCAGAGATTCATTATAGGAATGATTTGGTTGACCAATTGTGGTTATTAACACGTAAAAGTTTCCTATCCATGGACTTGTATTGCTACTGTTTACAACTTCAACTGAACGGTGAACTTCAGACATATTACCAGCAGAATCGGAAATAGAATAATGTATCTGGTATGTTCCCGAACTATCATTGTTTAACTCACTTAAATCAACCACAACCTGAGCCGTAATGTTACCGTCATTATCATCGATTGCAATATATCCGGTTTCAGTATAAACTGAATTGAGAGGAAGGATAAAAGGATTATTACCATATAAAGTTATTATAGGGGAAATAGTATCAACTATAACTGCAGGAGAAGGAGTATTTTTAACTACCGGATCAGAAGAATCATCATCTGACTTACAACCTTGCCAGGTTACCACTGTTATAACTGTAATCAGGTAAAAGCATTCTTTGAGATTCATACTGCAATAATAAAAAAAGGCTGTCGTACAGACAGCCTTTTTTATTATTTACTTAGATAATATTATCGTGTAAAGTATGCCTTGCAGGTTGCACTCGCACCACCAGCGCTCAGATTAGTGTCGGTATAAGTAATATAAATACCTGTTTCAGTAACATATCCTGAGCCTTGAAAAGTATGATTTTCAGAAGCTGATCCAATACCATTTGCTGTTTGGGATGGTAGTGTAATAATTCCATCTGCGT